>JAZDGZ010000193.1:0-9560 GCA_043806375.1 Pseudomonadota bacterium
GAAAACCATGAAATTGAGCAATATCTTACCTCTCGAACAATGGGTTGAATTTGAGAAGGAAATACACAGAAGATCGGGGCTGAACGCCTCGGTCTTTGATGCAGATGGCGCCATGATTACAGATTTTCAAAAATGGGCAAACAGGCTGTGTCCTGTGATTAAATCGAATAAAAATGGACAAAGATTTATCTGTGCGGCTGCTCATTTAAATATCTCGGAGCAAGCCAAGAGGACCAGAAAACACGTAATTGAAGAATGTGATGCAGGGCTCGTTAAATTTGCAGTTCCAGTATTTGTGGGTAAAAAATTTTTAGGGGTTGTCGGAGGGTGTGGGTTACTCCTAAAAAACAGCCACGTTGATTCCTTTCTGATTCACAAGATGACCGGCATTGATATAGAGAAAATAGAAAACCTATCAAAAAATATTGGGGTTATAGCAGATGCTAGCCTAGAATCCGTTATCAAGTATACCCAAGAACAGATAGATTTGATAAGGACTTCCCGAACAGTCAACCCTTCTCCTCCACCCGCTCCAGGAACTTGAAATTCCAACGCTTTTGAGCGACACCAACAACTCTTGATTTTGTGGTTGACAGGCGAAAGCGATACAGGTAGAAGTATACAAACGCAAACGAGCAAACAGGGCACGAAGCCCTCAAAGTACAGAAATTTCGACAAACAAGGGCCACGAAGGTGATTTCCCCATGGAGGGGAAGCATTTCCGTGGCTTTTTCTTTTCGCCTTTGAGGAGGGATGTGATGAAACGATCTAGGATAAAACTGCTATGGGGATTCCTCATTGTGGGTCTGTGCATATGCGGTATCTTGTCTACGGCGGCTCCTCAAACCCGGGAAATCCGTATCGCCGACAGCAAGGGAGACTGGGGTTATCCCAACCCCTATCGCCATTATCCCCGCGGCCCCGGCTACGTCCGCATGAGCTGGGTTTTCGACACCCTCGTGTGGAAGGACCAAAAGGGATACGTGCCCGGCCTGGCTGATTCATGGTCCTATGACCCGGGCCGGATGGCTTTTACATTCAGTCTCAACCCGAAAGCCAAGTGGCACGACCACCAGCCTCTCACTGCCCACGACGTGGTTTTCACGATCGAGTATTTCAAGAAACACCCTTATAGATGGATCAGTGTCGACGACGTGAGCCGGGCCGAAGCCCCGGAACCCCACAAGGTCATCTTCTATCTGTCAAAGCCTTACTCCCCCTTCGTCTCCGACATTGGAGGCACCATGCCGATCATGCCGAAGCATATCTGGCAATCGGTGGACAACCCTGAGGCCTACAATGACGCCAAGGCCTTCATCGGGAGCGGACCCTACAGATTCATGGATTTCAACAAGGCCCAGGGAACGTACCTCTACGAGGCTTTCGGGGACTATCACCAGGGCCGGCCGAAAGCCGATCGGCTCATATACGTCCGATCAGGACAGCCCCTGGTCTCCCTGACCAATCGCCGGGTCGATCTGGCCAACATCCAGCCTGATATGGCCGAACCCCTGAAAAAGAAGGGCCTTGTGGTGATCAAGGACGAAAGGGGATGGAACAAGAAACTGATGATCAACCACAAGAAGGCGCCTTTCAGCAACAAGCGTTTCCGACATGCCCTGGCCTTTGCCGTCAACCAGCAGGAGATCATCGACAAGGCTCACCGTGGATTCGCCATGCCGGCTTCCTATGGACTCCTCTCCGTGGACCACGACATGTACAACCCCAACACCCCTTCTTATGACTTCAACCCTGAAAAAGCCCGCGCGCTCATGGAGTCCATGGGGTTTCAGAAGGGCGCCGATGGATTCTATCATAAGGACGGCCAACCACTGCATGTCGAACTCCTCGCCTCCAACATCACCGTGGCAGGCCAGAGTGTGGCGGACCGGGACGGGGAGGTCATCAAGAAGCAGCTTGAACATGTCGGCATCCGGGTGGATCTGGCGAACCTGGAGCAAGCGACCACGGACAGCAAAGTGAAGAGCTGGAATTTTGATCTTGCCGTGTCCGGCCACGGAGGAATATGCGGGGATCCAAGAATACTGAACGAGATGATCTCGTCCCGCTACGGCGCCGGATCGGTCAACAGTGCCCGTTACGACGCCAGTCCTGAACTGAACAGGCTCGTGGAAGCGCAAATGCTGGAGATGGACCAGGACAAGAGAAAGGCGATCGTTTACAAGATTCAGGAGGTCTATGCTGAAGATCTTCCCGCCATTTCCCTCTACTATCCGGATTCCATGGCCGCCTACAGCCCTGAGAAAGGGATTGCCTGGTACTACACCCGGGGAGGGATCAGCAAGGGCATCCCGATTCCCCAGAACAAAATGTCCCTGATTGAGAAAAGTGACAAGTGACCGGAGCTTTAATGAAGGGAAATCTGAAAAGCATGCGTCGTGCGCAATACATACTGGCTTATGTCCTGGCCGCCCTGGTCATGATGTATGCGAGCTACAGCGTGCCCCAGTGGCTTCCCGGCGATTTTGTCACCGCCATGTATTCGAGTTCCGCCGTGACCCTGAACGCCGAGCAGGAAGCGGATCTGAGAGCCTATTACACACAGCGTCAGGGCTTCGACCGGTACCTGGTTGATTTTTTCACTTTGAACTGGGGTTATTCCTACACTTTCCTGACCCCCATTTCAGATCTGATCTCGGAAGCCTTGCCGTGGACCCTCTTGCTCCTGGGAACCGCTCGTCTTCTTTCCATGATACTCGGATTTCTGGCCGGCGTGGAAGCGGCCTGGCGGCGGGGCGGTGTGATAGAAAAAGCCGGGGTCGGGTGCGTGACCATCCTGGAAGGAATTCCGGAAATTGGGACTGCCGTGATCCTCTTGCTGATTTTTGCCCTCCACTTAGGCTGGTTACCGGCGGCAGGCGGTGAAACGGCTTATGTCAAGCATTCCGTCGGGTAATGGATCCTGGACATGATTCGCCACCTGGCCCTGCCTCTAGCCACGCTTTTCCTCGCCTACTTCCCCGGGAACTTCTTGCTGACCCGGGGGAGCATGGTCATGGTGCTCAAGGAGCAATTCATTGAAACCGCACGGGCAAAGGGTCTTTCCTCGCTGCGAATCCGTTACGCCCATGCAGCAAGGAACGCCCTTCTGCCCATGGTCACCCGCTTCGGTCTTCGCATCGCCTTCATGGTGACCGGGGCCCTCGTGGTGGAAACGGTCTATGCATACCCGGGCCTGGGCACCCTGTTGTTCAACGCCATCGCGATGCGGGATCTCCCCTTGATCCAGGGCATCGTGCTCTTCTCCTCCCTGATGGTTCTCTTGGTCAACCTGGCCCTCGAATTCATCTACGGCTGGATCGACCCCCGGGTGAAGCATGCATCTTGACGTACGAAAAGCACTCACGAACGATCCCTGGTTTGTGACCGGCGCAGCGTTGGCCCTGCTTCTGGCGTTCCTGGTCGTGGCGGGCCCATGGCTGGCCATGCATGATCCTCATGATATGAGCTTCCGGCCCCTCAGTCCGCCCTCTTCCGAACACTGGTTGGGCGTCAACGACGGCGGCATGGACATCTTCTCCGAACTTCTTCACGGGATCAGGAACACCGTGGTATTCGGCCTGCTGACCGGGATGACGGCCCTGGCGATCGGTGTCGTGATCGGCCTGGTTTGCGCCTGGTTCGGCAGCGTGCCGGACCACTTGCTGATGCGCCTTTCCGACATTCTCCTGGCTATTCCCGCCGTCATGATCCTGATCCTGGTGGCCGCCTTTTTCCGCCCCTCACCCTTGATCCTGAGCTTGATCCTGGCCGCCCTGTCCTGGCCGACCTCGGCAAAGGCCGTCCGCGCCCAGGCCCTGGTGGTGAAGAAAGGCGTTCACATCCAGGCCGCCCGGCAAATGGGTGCTTCCGGCGCTTACATCATTGCGCGGCACCTGATGCCCGAGCTTTTCCCTCTTTACCTGATCGGTTTTGCCGCAAAGGCCAGGATGGCCATGTTCATGGAGGCCTCCCTGAGCTTTCTGGGTTTGTTTGACCCGACCCGCAAGTCCCTGGGGATGATGATCAGCTATGCCCTCAAGTACTATTACCTCGACATCTGGTGGAACTGGCTCATTCCACCCATCCTGTGCTTGACCCTGTTGATCATGGCGGTTACCTTCCTTGCAGTGAGCCTTGAAAAGGTTTTTGATCCGAGGTTGAAGGAGGCGTGGTGAAGCTAACGATTGACGAATTGAGTGTGATTTACCGAGTGAACGATCACGCCCTCCTCGCCTTGGACGGGGTCAGCCTGCACTTGCTGCCCGGCCGCATCACGACCCTCGTGGGCGAATCCGGCTCCGGCAAAACCACGCTGGGAAAGTCCCTGATGGGGCTTCTCCCGGATTATGCTGAAGTGAGGGGCGGCATCAGGTTGGATGCCCAGGAGATCGTGGGGGCCAGTGAAGCGAGCTTGAACAAAATCCGTTGGTCCCGCGTAGCCATGCTCTTTCAGAACGGGGCGGCCAACCTGAACCCTGTCCACCGGATCATTGACCAGGTGGCCGAGCCTCTTATCCAGCATGGCAGAACGGGAAAAGCGGAGGCGATAGTGGCGGCGGAAAAGGCCCTCGAGCGAATAAAAATCCATCCCGCGCAGGCCCGGCGTTTCCCCCATGAACTGAGCGGGGGCGAGATCCAGCGGGCCTTGCTGGCCATGACGCTCATCATGGATCCCGGGGTGCTGATCCTGGACGAACCTACGGCCGCCCTCGACGCCGTGACCAAGGCTTTTGTCAGCCGGATCATCCTGGTCGCCCGCGAGCAGGGCAAGGCGGTTCTTCTCATCACCCATGATCTGGATTTGGCCAGGAATATAGCGGACGATCTGGTGATGCTCTATCTGGGCCAGGTCATGGAGATCCTGCCGGCAAAGGATCTCCTGGTGAATCCTCTTCACCCCTACACCCTGGCATTAGGGCGCTCCTACCCGAGCCTGGAGATCCATCGCGATCTGGGGGGCATCAGGGGAGATGCCTTCTATCGGATCACCCACCGCCACTCCGAAAAGAACGGCGCCCTTCGACCTCACTCCCATGTGATCGGTGCAGGACCATCTCATGAAAACGACCACCTGGATCCAAAAGGCTGTCTGTTTCAACCCCGGTGCACGCAGGCCGTGCCGGACTGTTCGATAAAGGCCGTCCCCCTGCTGGACGCGGGAAGCCACCGGGTTCGCTGTCTTCGTGGCGGCATCGCCAGGCAGCTCGAATTGGAACAAGTGAGCAAGTGCTACGGCGACATCACGGCCCTCGGCCCGACAGATCTGACCTTGCGGGCCGGAGAGATCTTTTGTCTTGTCGGTGAAACCGGGTCCGGCAAAACAACGCTGGCCATGATCGCAGCCGGCGCCCTTGGGCCCGATGAGGGACGCCGGGTGTTTGAGGGCCGGGACATGGACCGGTGGATCAAGGAGGACTACCGGTCTCTGGCCAGAAAGGTCGGCGTGATCTATCAGAATCCGGCCGAAGCGGTCAGCCACCGGTTTTCCGTGTTCGACCTCGTTGCCGAACCGCTCAAGATCCAAAAGCAGTCGCGTGACAAAGAAGAAACCCGAAAGCGGGTTCTCCGGGCACTGGCGGACGTGCACCTGTCCACGGAACCTGATTTTCTCAGCCGCTACCCGCATGAACTGAACATGGGCGCCCTGCAACGCGTCTGTATCGCGCGGGCCCTTGTATCGAACCCGTCTATGGTGGTGGCGGATGAGCCCACCAGTTCTCTCGATCCAAGCGTTCAGGCCAAGGTGCTCAAGATGATTCTGGATCTCCAGATCGAAAAAGGCCTCACCATGCTCTTCATCACCCATGACCTGGGAGTGGCCCGAAAGATCGGAGACCGGATCGGTGTCATGCTGGCAGGAAGGCTGGTCGAGACGGGACCGACTGTTCAGGTGATGGACCGTCCAGCACATCCCTACACCGGGCTTTTGATTGCAAGCGCCCGGGGCGAGATCGGAGCGGTCTCTGCCGGACCGGGCGGTCCCAACGGCAAGGGTTGCCCCTTTGCGGCAAGGTGCGACCGAGCCCACGAAGCCTGTTCACTGGGTTTTCCGGAGCAGGTAAGCCTGGATGAAGGCCGCCACCTGGTTTGGTGCCATTTCCCGTTGGCGCAAAATAGTTAGGAGTTCCGCATACCGGGACGACCAGGCTTGCCATTGGCCGATTTGCGCTTAGAATATAGCACGCAACATTGTTGTTCAATATAGGTCAAAATCCTTGAAAGTTACGTTGATGTCTTTGGAGTTTTCGGACAAGATTCGTTTTCGAAAAACCAGGTTTACCCGCCTACGGCGGCGCCAGAGGCGGGTAAACCTTTCAATTCAAATACTTTAAGCAGAGTCCTTCATGGACGGCTGTATGTGGATTTGGGATGAGGAACGCCATTTGTTCATTATGCTCAAAATGCAGAGCACCAAAAGCAGACATTTTTTGTTTGTCGGTATCTCCCGACAAACAAAAAGTTCTCCGTGTCCTCTGTGCCTCGGTGGTGATAATTCTGTTCTGAACAGGTATGAGCATGCAATTAGTACTACTCCGACAATTCATGTTTTATGGCATTCGGAACGACCGAAGGGAGTGAAGAATCTTTCCGTCCAGGGTCTCATTTGTGAGATTCCTCGTCGCTGCGCTCCTCGGAATGACAATGTGTCGGAGTAGTATTAGATCAAGGAGGAGTAAAGGATGAGCACAAACCGATTAGACAAGCAACAAATCAAGAAAACCATGGATTTCCACGGCCACTGGTGCCCGGGCCTGGCCATCGGCATCCGCGCCGCGGAATGGGCTTTGAAGGAAATGGGTAAAGCCCCCGATGAAGAGATCGTAGCCGTCGTCGAAACGGACATGTGCGCCGTGGACGCCATCCAGTATTTAACCGGCTGCACCTTCGGCAAAGGCAACCTGATCCACAAGGACTACGGCAAGAACGCTTTCACCTTCTACCGCCGTCGGGACGGCAAAGCCGCCCGCCTGGTCCTTCGTCCGACCATTTACGGCGACACCGGACCGTTGATGAGAAAGCTGCACCGAAAGATGGAGGCGGAGGGATTGAGCGAAGAGGAAGAGAAGACTTGGAAGGAAACAAGAGGTGACATTTCCAGGCGGATCATGGAGTCCGACATGGCGGAGGTCTTTGAGTTCAAAGCGCCGGAAAACCCGGTACCGAAAAAGGCCCGCATCCTGGCCAGCTTGACCTGCGAGAGCTGCTGCGAACCGGTGATGGAGACCCGGACCCGGCGTTTCAACGACCAGGTTTTGTGCATCCCTTGTTTCGAAGCCTTGGAAAAGCGATGATACTCCCCTCCCCGGTCGAGGCCATGATGAATGAATACTTACAGGAGGTTTTAAAAGATGTGTGAAGCCAATGCCTATTATCACAGAAACGGTAAAGAGGAATTGATTCTGGAGAGCGTGGATCTCGTCGAGCCAGAGGAAGAGGGAGGATTCCGGCTTGTCAGCCTCTTCGGGGAGCAAAAGATCATCAAGGGGAAACTCAAGAGCATGAACCTTGTCGATCACAAGATCCTTTTTGAAGACTGATCCTCAAGGATGGTTCCTGCCAAACCCATGAAGGCATCCAAGAATTGACAGGACCCACCCATTTCTTAAATTAAGTCACTCTTGACTAATTTACGTGACTTTGTTAAATTAAAAATAGCCCGTAAGGTGCGGGACATCATCTCCGGGATACTCAAAACCCGGTAATCGCTCCCCCCCAGCCCTAGGAAGCACAGCCCATGGCAGTGGCAGCCGTTAATCAGCATTCTCCGTCTGCGGCAAAGATTGCTCTGTTCCGGAGCCTCTTTCGCGGACGCGATGACGTCTACCCCCGCCGTTTCGAGAGCCGAAAAACAGGCAAGTCAGGCTACCAGCCGGCCTGCGCCAACGAATGGGTCCAGGGCCTGTGCGACAAACGCCTGGTCCGGTGCGCTGAGTGCCCGAACCGGCGCTTTCTTCCCGTAACTGACGAAACAATCCGTTGGCATCTTTCCGGACAGGATGACACTGGCCGCGATTTCGTCATGGGTATTTACCCGATGCTCCTGGACGAGACGTGTTTTTTTCTTGCAGCGGATTTCGACAAGGAAAGTTGGCGCGAGGATGTGGGTGCGTTCCTGGAGACCTGCCGCCAGCTGAAGATTCCGGCGTCGCTGGAGCGGTCCCGCTCCGGTAATGGGGGGCACATCTGGGTCTTCTTTGATGAGGCGGTCCCGGCCGGGTTAGCGCGCAGACTCGCTTCATACATCCTCACCGAAACGATGGAACGGAGACCCGATATAGGGTTGGATTCCTATGACCGCTTTTTTCCCAACCAGGATACTTTGCCCAAAGGGGGACTTGGGAACCTGATCGCCCTGCCGCTTCAGAAGCAGCCGCGGGAAAAAGGGAATAGCGTGTTTCTGGACGAGCAGTTCATCCCTTATCCTGACCAGTGGGCCTTCCTTGCGGCCACTCGGAAGATCGGACGGCACGAGGCAGAGGAGATTGTTCGTGACGCTGAAGGGAGGGGGCGAATTGTGGGGGTGCGTCTTGCGCCGGCGGACGAAGACGACGACGCCCCCTGGACTGCGCCCGCCTCAGGCCGCCGGAAAGAACCTCCGGTCACCGGGCTGCCGGAAAATCTGGAACTGGTTCTCGGGAATCAGATATACATTGCCAAAGATATGCTGTCGCCTGGTCTTCGAAATCGACTGATCCGGTTGGCGGCGTTTCAGAACCCGGAGTTCTACAAGGCGCAGGCAATGCGTCTGCCGACCTACGACAAGCCACGTATTATCGCCTGTGCCGACGATTATCCCCAGCACATCGGTTTGCCGCGCGGCTGTCTGGAGGATGTGCAGGAACTTCTGGCTCATCTGAAGGTTAAGGCTGTCATCCGCGACGAACGTTGCGATGGCAAACCCCTGGATGTCTCCTTCGATGGCGTCTTGCGACCCGAGCAGAAGGCGGCGGCAGACGCCATGATCGCCCATGACGCAGGGGTATTGTCCGCCGCAACCGCTTTCGGGAAAACCGTGGTGGCGGCATGGCTTATCGCGCAACGGGGCGTCAACACCCTGATCCTTGTGCATCGCCGGCAGTTGTTGGAGCAGTGGGCTGAGCGGTTATCCACCTTTCTGGGGCTGCCGGCGAAAGCCATCGGCCGGATCGGAGGCGGACGCAAGAAATCGACCGGCGTACTGGACGTGGCGGTGATTCAGAGTCTGGTGCGCAAGGGCGTGGTGGATGACCGCGTCGGGGAATACGCCCATCTCATCGTAGACGAATGTCATCATCTGCCCGCCAGGAGCTTTGAGCAGGTCGCGCGGCGGGCCAAGGCGAAGTTTGTCCTGGGACTGACAGCCACGGTGACACGCAAGGACGGCCATCCTCCGATCATTTTCAAGCACTGCGGCCCTGTAAGATATCGCGTCGACGCGAAAAAGCAGGCTCTTGCACGCCCCTTCTCGCACCCCGTTTACGGCCGTCCAACAGGGTTTCATACGCCGGGGACAACCGGCGCCGACATTCGCCGCCGGTTTCACGAACTCTACGACGAGCTAATCGCAGACGAAGTAC
>JAZDGZ010000194.1:0-2767 GCA_043806375.1 Pseudomonadota bacterium
GAAGGTCTCCAGACAGTTGACGAAACGCCTGCGGCTCCTTCGCGCTCCCTTGGCCACACCCTTCATCTGTCCCTTGTCCGGGGTAAAGAAGGTGACCAGGAGATCCGTCTCCCCGAACTCCTTAACCCGCATGATGATCGCTTGGGACAGTTCCCTGTTCATATCACAAAAAAAGCCCTTCGCCGTGGCCGACCACGGCAAAGGGCGTCACGGAAGTAAGCCTAGGGGTATGTTGCCTCGAAGGGGACAACCTTGAGCAGGCCGCCGGCCGTAAAGGTAAAGGAGGCATTTTTGACGGTGACGGGAACGGTCGCTTCCGGGACCCCTTCCCACCATCTCTCAAGGGCATCCCAGGGAGACATGCCTTTTTCTTTAAGCGTTACGGCATTGGCAAGGAGCAAGCCCAAAAGGCCCTGGCGGGCGGTGACCATGGTGGTAATCCTCACGTGGTCGGTCTTGCCCGCGGGAAGCCAGTAAGAATCGTTGTTGTTTTCCATGAGCATATCAAAGTCTTTGTCAAAGGCGACGGTGTAGGTAATCCCCTCCAGTAAGACGGGGAAGTCGTTGGGGTTCTGAATACTGAAGAGAAAGCTCATGGGAAGGGGTGCGCCGCGATCCCCTGCCTTGCCCTTGGTCGGTTTAACGCTCGCGGCGAAGTACCAATACTCATCATATTGGGGAACCTGGAAGGATTCGAGCGTGATGACGGGCGCCTTGAAATTAGAAGCCGTGGGCGTTGCCGTCATACCGGCACAGGAGGCAAGGACCACGCCCAAACCGAAAAACAGAAATGTTATCAATGCTACTCTTTTAGTCATTGTGTAACCTCCCTTCGCTGAACAAAACCGTTTATAAGATAGCGCAGCGATCGGATCAGGCCAACCACCGCTTTCTGCGCTTATAATGCTTCACATCACGGAAACTCTTCCTTCCCCCCTTGTCGGTCAGGCCGAGATAGAAATCCTTGATATCCTCGTTCTGGCTCAGTTTCTCGGAGGCATCATCCATGACGATACGCCCGGTTTCCATCACGTAGGCATGAGGCGCCACGTTGAGGGCCAGTTTGGCATTCTGCTCCACCAGGAGGATGGAGATGCCTTGCTCCTGATTGAGCTGCGTAATGATCCTAAAGATCTCGTGGATGAGCTTGGGTGCCAGGCCCATGGAGGGCTCGTCCAACAAAACCAGCTTGGGTTCTGTCATGAGAGCCCTTCCAACGACCGTCATCTGCTGCTCTCCTCCGCTCACAAACCCGGCCACCTCGTTGCGCTTCTCCCTGAGCCTGGGGAAGTAGTGGTAGACCAGTTCCAACCCCTCTTTCACGGAGCCCGTTTTTCTGAGGTGGGCGCCCACCTTGAGGTTTTCCTCCACCGTCAGGTGCTCAAAGACCCGACGGCCTTCGATGACCTGCACAATACCCATCCGGGCAATGTTGGCCGCCCTTTCATGGTGGATATGCTTTCCCTCATATTCGATGGCCCCGTCGGTCACCTCGCCCTCTTCCGTCTTTAAAAGGCCGGAGATGGCCTTGAGGGTCGTGCTCTTTCCGGCGCCGTTGGCGCCAAGAAGGGCCACGATGCCGCCCCTCGGGACCTCGATAGAGACCCCTTTGAGCACCAGAATGACCTCATGGTACTTTACTTCGATGTTATTGATCTTTAGGATCGCCCCTGCTGTGTCCAAAAGCCTGCCCTCCCGGGGTGATGAATGATGGTTTTAGGAAGAAAGCCCTTTACCAGCCGAGCCACTCCTTCTCCCACCTATCCGGCCAGCGTTGTTTCAGATCCACCCTTTCCACTTCCTGGAACTTGCCGCCTTTCCATTCCTGAACCAGGCAGCCTGTCGTCGGTCTGTGGTCGTCAGAGGTAAAACTGATCGGCGAGGCTCCCAGCCCGATGTCAAAGTTGCGGAAGGTCTCAAAGCCCTTTTTCATGATGCCGGGTCCGGTCAGATCACCGGCCTTGTCGGCCCTATTCATAGCCTCCCAGATGACCAGGGCATCTCCCCAGGCCTGGACCGTCCGGTTAAGCCTTTTTCCGATCGGTACGCCCGGGCTGTATTTCTTGGCCGAATCGACCACAATATTCATATTCTTGTAAGGCTGCCCAAAAAAGGCGTGCGGGGTGGCGCCCATGACCCCTTCGGCCGCCTCGCCGGCGAGCCTGGGCAGATTCTCGTCAAAACCCCAGTTATCCACGATGTGATCGGCGCCGAGCCCAAGGGCATAGGCATCCCTGATGGTGGCCGAGACAGACATGGTGGTATTGCCGTGCCAGACCACGTCGGGCTTGAATTCCTTGAGGGCCATGATCTGACTCTTGGTATCCAGGGCGAAGAGCGAGACGTCCTGGTCGGGGCCGACCTCAAACCCGAGAAGCTCGGCATGGTTTTTTATCGCCTTGATCGGGGCGCTGGAATAAGGGGAGGCGAACATGTAACTGCAAGCCATCCTGGGTTTTCGCTTGCTGTAATCTTTATGGTTGGGCCACTTCTTGTCAAACCAGGCGGTCAGGCAGGCCCTGGCATTGGTCGAGTAGTCGGATGAGAAAAAGAGGTTGTAAGGTGTTTTCTTGGGATCGGTCAGGTGCGCCGAATAGGAGGCAGAGACATAGGGCATCTGATCCTTATTGATGGTGGGCGAGAGGGCCTCGGTGTCACCCGTTCCCCATCCCATGATGGCAACGGAGCCAAGTCTCTTGAGCAATTTATATTTGGTAATCGCCTCGGGAATTCGGTAGCCATAGTCGAACCAGGTGTACTTGATCCG
>JAZDGZ010000195.1:0-11557 GCA_043806375.1 Pseudomonadota bacterium
GGCCTTTCTCCTCAGTATGTCGTAGTAGGTCCGTATGTTGTTCACATAGCGAACCGGCTCCCTGCCGCGGCAATAGCCGTTTTTTGTCTTCTTGTAGTATTTGCGATAGGAAAGAAGGGGTAGAACCTGTTCCAGGGCGGACCAGCTGTTGGGTTCAAGTCCTTGTTGTTTGGCGATTTCCTGGGCGTCCAGGATGTGCCCGCGTCCCACGTTGTAGCTGGCGAGGGCGATGAACAACCTGTCAGGGTTTTTCGCATCATCAAACTGATCATAGATCTTCTTGAGATACCTGACGCCCCCCACGATGCTTTGTTCGGGATCGCGGCGATTCTCTATCCCCACCTCACCGGCCGTGTCCTGGGTGAGCTGCATGATTCCCGCAACTCCCGTGAAACTCACGGCAGCCGGGTC
The DNA here is from genome assembly GCA_043806375.1 of Pseudomonadota bacterium. GTDB lineage: Bacteria > Desulfobacterota > DSM-4660 > Desulfatiglandales > HGW-15 > JAZDGZ01. Next base: position 412 of record JAZDGZ010000195.1, read on the forward strand.
AAAATGGGACTCCTGGTAGACCATGGCCGCGATCAGTCGCCAGTCAAACCCGTGCCTTTTGGCCGTCTCTTGAATGAGCGGCCTGTACTTGGGCAGCCGGCTTTCCAGTCTTATATGGTATTTCTTAAGATCCACATAATCGAAGTCCTCCACGTTGGCGTAATACTTTTCATAGATCTTCAGAAAAGTGCCGTCTTCCTTTATCTTTTCGAAAAAGGCATTGATGGTATTCAGAAGGGGCTTGTGCCCTTTATTGACGGCCCATCTCAACTCTCGGGCCTCCCCCAGTGGAAAAGCGATCTTCACGTCAGGGTAATAGCGGCGATTCAAAAGGGCGACGTTGGAATAGGCCACTGTCACCTCGATCTCTTTTTCAGCCACCATTCTGATCAATTCCTCTGTGGGTGTTTCATCGTATAGCTTGATTTGAAAACCTATGCCCTTTTCACTGAGTTCATTCAATGTGCTCTCGTAGGATGTGCCCCGCCGCACATGGATGGTCCGTCCCTGCAAGTCCTCTATCTTCCTGATCTGGTAGTTATTGAGATGGACGATGACCTGCTGGCTCACGGCAAGATAACCATTCGAAACATCAATCAGATCGGCCTGTGATGGCGAGATGCTCATGCCGGCCGCCACGAAATGACCCTTATTCGTCCTGAGCCCTTCAATAAATCCTTCCAACGTCGTCGTGGTCCACCTTAACTCAACTCCCAGGTACTCGCTGAACGCCTTGGCCAGATCGAACTCGAATCCCATGGGCTTGTTGCGATAGATATAGTAACAGTGGGGATTATTCCTGGTGAGGAGTGTGATATATCCGGATTCCTTGATGGCATCCAGTCCATCCTTCTTGATGCAGGAGAGGAGAGGAAGGAAGCACAACAGGAGAAGAAAGAGGGGCAGGGGTTTCCATCCCCGCCCCTTCAGCCAATTTGGACCGCTCATCATTTTGTTGCCAAACGATTCAGTTCAGCCCGGATCAGTGCGATCCTTGCCTTGGCCAGTCTACCATAATATTCTTTGATTTTGGCCGATCTTCCTTTTGCCACGGCCTTCACCAGATCGCCTTCCAACTCGGCCACGGCAAGAAGTTTGTAATAGTCGAGGGATTCCTTGAAATGGGCGAGCACAATAAGGCCTGTCAGTATTGGGTGATTGTTGGTCACATTGGCATCCTTGAACTGTATCCCATGCTCAAGTTCTACCTCGAGACCGTGAGTAAGCTCTTTAAGGTCAATATCCATACCTTCCTTATTGACTTGAGAGAGAATGATTTTGGCATCCTTCAGGGAGACCTTGGGCTTTTTCTTCTTGGTCCAGTCGCTGAGACTCAGCTCTTTGCAGACTCTTTTGACTTCTTCAACGGTGATGTATTTCGGAATCTTCATTTTCACCTCCTGGCTTTTTTTACATAGAAAAAAATATATCATGAATGGTCGTAAAAGGCAAGTTGTGGGGGGCCTCCCAAATCCGCCGCCTGATTCATAAACCGTTAATGGTAGCGGTAGGTTTGGGACCACTCTTGTCCAAAACGGTTTTTAGAGAAAACTGGTTGAAAATGTCCTCCTCTTGGGAGATCGTAGTCTTGGCAGAATAAACGAAATCCCAAGGCAACAAGGAGGACGGAGACCATGGTACGCTGTGCAAGCCTTTTAGTCAGCTGGTTCAGTTCAACGGATTCTATGCTCAAAAAGACTGCCCTCATATCCTGCGCAGGGTGGTGGTTTGGGATGGCAAAAACGAACGCGAAATCGTTTTGCTCACCAATCATCTCAAGTTCGGATGGTCCTTGTCTAATATGGTGGCTTTCCTACGCTGGAACCTCTTTACGTACAGGGATCTATGGGAATGGATCGACCATCCATTCGACGTACTACCCATACAGCCAAGGCCTGTCCAACATGTGTTATCACTGCCCGGTCTTGGACAGCATCTTTTAAGAGGGACAACCTAAACCGTGTACGGTCCATTCTGGACCGCTAACTTATTGAAAACTCAATGGCCCAATAGGAAATCCAGGTTTATTTTGGACAGCAATGGTAATATCAGGCACTTATCTGTCCAAAAACGGCAAATTCGACTTATTTTGGACAGTAGTGAATTATATTATTTTGAGACGTGTATAAGGTTGGCATTTTGAGACTAACATGAGACACGAGACGGGAGGGGCTATTCGGAACCGGTCGCGGGAAGTGCGGTTTTTGTGTGGCACTGACCGCACATAACCGGCAGTTTCAGGTCCCGGCCGTTGTTCATTTTTTTATGGCAGCCTTTGCACTGAAAGTGAAACGCTTTCATAAGGGGGATCTGATTTGAGTTGTTTTTAGTTGAATGGCATTCAGAGCACTTTCTGCCATCTCCTCCATTGTTGACCTTGAAATCGTCATATTCATGATGGCATCTCCGGCAGTCAATGCGATCTTCATGATTCTTGTGCGGAAAGACAACAAGAGTTCTTTTGTGCTTACCCAGTTCACTGCTCTTCAATTGTATACGGTCTTCCTGGGAAAAGACCGGCGCAGAAATCAAAAAAAATAATGCGATCATTACCTGCAGGATGAATGCCCGCTTCATGCAGAACTCCTTTTGAAAAATTACGGGGAAACGGATACCGGTTTGAATTTTTCAGGTATCACCAGCATTTTACGCAAAGCATCCTTGAGAGAAAGCACCTCGATCCCCAGATTATATTTTTCTCCAAGATCATGAATCTGATCATAGCAGTTATGGCAGGGTGCAATAACGATTTTTGCTCCTGTTTCCTCTATTTGTTTTGCTTTAATCTTTCCGGCTTCCATCCTGTCCGGTTTGTACTTTGGTCCCATGGGCATAATTCCGCCTCCTCCTCCACAGCAGTGATTGTATTCGCAGGAAGGAACCATGTCCCTGAAATCGTGCGCAAGGTATTTCATGATTTTTCGGGGTTCATTCCAAAATCCTCCGTTTCTTGCGACATTACAGGGATCCTGATAGGTCACCGGCTCTTTAAATTTTTTGGCAGGGTCAACAGCAATAATGTCGTTAACAAGATATTCATGGATCAGTTCGACATAATGGACAATCTCGACAGGTGGCTTCCCTTCCGGATATCCGGCCAAATAAGGACCCTCAAAGGCAAGAGAACGGTAAGCATGACCGCATTCCGTAATCAGAATTTTTTCAGCTCCAAGTTTTATTGCCTGGTCATAGACATTTTTTACTGCCTGCGCGGCAGTATCTCGTTCTCCGGCAAACATGGGAAGGTTTGTACAGTCCCATCCGAAAGAGGGTATGGTCCAGCTTTCTTCCGCAATGGAAAAGATAATCGCAGCATCCGCGATATCCATTGGATAAAATACGACCTCACGCGGGTTGATGGTATACATATATTTTACACCCGGTTTGTCAATTGGGATTGTGATACCTTTTATCTCATCCTCGATTTCCTCCTCCAGCCACTGGCATACATCAACAATCTCTTCCGGGGGAAGCCCCATATGGTTTCCTGATTTTCGGCAGTTTTCTGTAAATTCGGCGAGTTCTTTTGGAGTTACACCCTGGGAACAGCAGACATTTCTGGCAACTGCCATCATTGCGGCAATGTCGATTCCAAAAGGGCAGAAGAGTGAACAGCGCTTGCACAGGGTACATTTAAACCAGAGGATTTCGTAACAGTGTTTCAGGAATTCATAATCGACATTCCCTTTTCGCCGATACATCTCTCCCAGAGTTGTTTTTATCTTGTAGGCCGGGCTCAGTTTTGGATCTTGTTCGGCAAGATAGTAAAAGCAGCTTTCCGTGCACAGCCCGCATCGCGAGCATATGGATAGCCAGGTCCGCATCAGTGACCCATTGTTTTCCAACAGAATGTGGCGGATTCTTTGAATGTCAATTTCTCCGGATGCGGTTTTTATTTTTTTGTTTTCTTCCATATTCCCCTTAATTCCCGGCCTTCATATTAAAAATGTCTTGATTTACCATGTCTTTGTTCCTCTTCTTCCACCCATCTCAAAACCGATAAAAAGGCGTGTAAAAAAGAAAAGAATCATGTGGGAGAGTTTTGTAAAAGGGATGATTATCAAAAGAATTTCTGCAGCTACGATATGAAGGATCAGCATTGTTTCGTAGTCACCCCACTGATGGTAGGCAAGAAATCCCGTGATAAAAGGTAGCAGGGTAATGATAATAAGAGCGTAATCTCTCTTTTCCGTAAGAATGCGAACTTCCCGTTTAACAGCCCTTCTCAACAGAAGGAAAATGCCGGACAGAATACATGCAATCGTTAATATATCAGATATAAAATCCGGAATTGACCAGAGACTTATCCCGAAACTTTCATCCCAAAGAATATTGTGGGCATTCATGAAAAGGGGGACGGTAAAAAGTGAAATATGAAACAAGAAACCCATCAGAGTAAAAAATGGCTGGCGTCTCATGGAGACACTTCCAAGCGGCAGAAGCCACATCAGAACGGATTTGATACCCCATGCGGCACTCGCATGGTTATAAAAAATCCTGTCTTTTGAACGGCTGAGAGTGAATGTGGAAATCATCTTTGCCGCAAGGCCGAATAGAAAAACGGAGAATGCGAGCCACAGCATTGGACCGGAAAAAAACGCATACATGTTCGGTATCCTCTTTGGGTCGATGATCCTCTAATTCATCTCCATTTAAAATGGCTTTTTGGGGAAGTGAGCGTTATGGCTTCACCACGTTTCTTTTTCAATCAGTCTTTCTTCCCGGATTTTCCTGGTTTATTGCTTTGATTCTTTGAGCCCAAACACATCCAGATATCGATACAAGGTTGCCCTGCCGATCCCAAGAAGTTTTGAGGTTTTTTTTCTGTTTCCCTTGGCATGAGGAAGGGCAATGATTACGTCCTCCTTATTATGCTTCAGAGAAGGGCCGGGCTTTAATATCTTTTTGTTCGAATCATTCAAAGAGCAGGTCGGCTTACAAGACCTGCAGGAGAACTTACTCTCACGATGAGTGCGAATCATGCAGTCCAACAAGATCTGCTGCATTTCCTTGACGTGCTTCAGAAGGCAGCATAAAAAACAAGAAGCAGAACCCTCACATTTTATGCAACGTTATCTCAAAGGACGGTCACATCATGGCTGCCTTTGGAGACTCAGATCAGAGAGGCAGAATATTGAAAGGTGACCATGATTATCGCAGGGCAGAGGAGGCCATACGGTCTAACGGGGTTATGCCGGGATACCTTGCCGTGCTATCGCAATTGCATGTAAAAATCTTTTTCTGATATCTTGTCGAAACCTTGAAGGGGCTAGCAGGTCTTTTCAGCGACCTGCTAGTCTTCTGAACGCATCAACTGCTTTCGCAGAAGTTCTCCGAGGTTTGAGGTCGCCTCTTTTCGGTTATTGAGATAGTTCTTGTAGACGTCCTTTTCTGATTTCTCATCCATCCTGCGAATGGAGAGACCGATCCTCTGCGCCTTCTGGGAGACCTGGATGACTTCGGCCTGGATCACATCATCGACCTGAAATCTCGACAGGGGGCTTTCACCCTTCTGCTCAGGCAGTTCTGAGAGATGAACCAACCCTTCGATCCCCTCCTCCAGTTCAACAAAAAGACCGAAATCAGCCACGCTTGTCACGGTACCGGTGATGCGCTTCCCGGGCGAGTATTTTTCCGGAACCGCATCCCAGGGGTCAGGGGTCAACTGCTTGATTCCCAGCGAAAAACGCCCCTTTTCCTTGTCAATGTTCAGGACGACGGCCTGCACATCCTGGCTCTTCTTGTAGATCTCTGAAGGGTTCTTGACCCGCTTCGACCATGACAGATCCGAAAGATGGATCAACCCGTCTATCCCTTCATCAATACCGATAAAGATTCCGAAATCCGTAATATTCTTTATCTTGCCTTCCAGAAGGGTTCCTACGGGGTATTTTTCAGCCACGAGATCCCACGGATTCGGCTGGGCCTGTTTCATCCCGATAGAGATTCGTTTTTTGGAGACGTCGATATCCAGGACCACGGCTTCAACCATCTCGTCGACCTTCAGGACCTGGGAAGGATGGCCGATTTTTCGGGTCCATGACATCTCCGAGACATGGATCAACCCTTCCAACCCTTTCTCAACCTCTACAAAGGCCCCGTATTCTTTGAAACTCACGACTCGGCCCAAGATTTTCGTCCCTGGTGGGTATTTCGTTTGAGCCTCGGCCCACGGGTCGGGTAACAGTTGCTTGATGCCGAGAGAGACCTTGCCCGTCTCCTTGTCATAACTCAGGACCTTGGCGGTGACCTTGTCATCAATTCGGTACAACTCGGATGGATGGCCGACCTTCCCCCACGAAAGATTGGCGACATGGACAAGACCGTCGATCCCGCCCAGGTCAACGAACAGTCCGTAGGGGGTGATGTTCTTTACGACCCCTTCGAGGACGGCTCCCTCTTCCAGGCGTTCGAGCGTCTGCTCTCGAAGGGCCTTCCGCTCTTGTTCCAAGACGGCCCGCCTGGACAAGACGATATTTCCCTTTCTCTTGTCGTACTTGAGGATCTTGAAATCATGCTCCGTGCCAATAAGACTATCCATGTCCCTGACCGGTCGAAGGTCCACCTGAGACCCGGGCAGGAAGGCCTGGTGACCGATATCTACTGAAAAACCTCCCTTCACCTTCGAGGTAATCATGCCCCTGATATTCCCGTTGTTGGCATAAACTTCGTTCAGTTTTTCCCAGGTTTTCCTTTCAGCCGCCTTCTCCCTGGAGAGAACGACGCCATCTTTGCTCTCCCTCCGGATGAGAAGTACATCCACTTCATCGCCAACTTTGGCCCTCAGATTTCCATTTGAATCCATGAATTCTCGAATGGGAATCTGCCCCTCCGTCTTGTAACCGATATCCACCAGGACGTGTTCTCCCTCCACCTGGATGATGACGCCCTTGACTACATTCCCTTCCTCCATGGTCTTCAGGCTCTCTTCGTACAATTCCTGGAAGCCCTTTTCCTGCATATCCTCTTCCCCTATTTTTTGGGAAAGGGCCTCCTGGCTTGAGCCCTGGGCGGGAGTCTCGGTTGTGGTTGGGTTTTCGATGTTTTCGGCTGTGTCGACTTTTTCATTTCCCATAATGTCAAGACCTCATGAAGTTATCCATAGACTGGGCTCTTGCTCGAAGCCCCGGCAAAACAAAAGGGCATCGTCTCTTAGACAGACGAGATGCCCTTGAAGCCTAATGCAAAGAATTAAGACCTGTTGACCTTTGTGGCCACGGGGCCATTCCTGCCCTGTTCGACGTCAAAGACGACCTCTTCACCGTCACGGAAGGTCTTGAAACCCTCTCCGGTGATCGCTGAAAAATGGACAAACAGGTCTGGGCCGTTTTCTTGCTCGATAAAGCCAACGCCCTTGCGCTCGTCAAACCATTTGACAATCCCATTTGCCATCCAAGGGCGACCTCCTTGATGTGATGGTTGTGATATCAAGAAGTTAGGTCGTCGTTCTGGCACAAAGAGGTTTGTACTCGAGAGCTTACCCAACCTGAAGGCCCTGGAAACCTCACTTGTTTAAGTCATTTTCCAAATAATTGAGCAAAATTATTCCTTTGGAAGACGATTGTCAATCAAAAAGATGATAATCACTCTAGACTTCCGGGAGAAAGATGAATAAAGGGAACACCTATTGACAATAGAATGAAAAAATAACAAAATCAAGAGGATAGAATTCGATTGTATGGTGCCCGAAGCAACCGTGAAACCATGTTAGGAAGGCTCCTCTAGATTCTCTGCACTTTCATGGGTGCAAGGGCAGGCCCGCTTTTCCGGTTAGAGACGGTCCCAGGCAAGACCCATGCCTGTTGCCCAAATTGCTCGCCCTATGGTCGGAGGTTTTCTCGGATGAACTGGATGAGCCTTTGGATCTCCTCCGGCGTCAGCTTTCCGTCCTTCCTGAAAATCAGCCTTCCGGCATTGTCAAAGGCAAGCACGTCGCTCTCGTCGTCAGCAATACCCCAAGCCTGTACGACGACCCTCTTATAGTCACGTACGTAGATCGTCCTGGGATAGCTCTTTTGTTTCTCTTCCAGAGAAGAAGATATGGCAAAGTTGGGCAGCCACGTGGCAGCCATGTTGATGATGGCCACAGACTGGAATTTTTCGCTGGGGAAATTTTCCTTGCGGATGGCCTCGCTCGTCTCGTCATTAAGATCTTTCTTGTCAGGGTCCACGTAAAAGAGGACATGGACCTTTCCTTTCAACTCCTCACTGCTCCATGGCGTTCCATCCAGCCGACCGCCCAGGTCATCTTTCAACTCGACCCTTGGCGGGGTCTGGCCTATTTGCACTTCGGCAAGAGCCGCATGGGAGAGAGCGCAGACAAAAAAGAAGACCCACAAGGGTTTCAGTGAACGTTTCATGGCAGACCTCCCTGAGAAGTGGATCGCCCCACGTTGCCACCTGCCGATCAAAGCGGGTCGCAGCCGGGGTCGGCGTATCGCCGTCCCATCTGCCCTCGCTTTTATCACATCACTTTACGGAATGTCGATCATAATAAAAAAAGTTTCCTCGTCATCATGAAAGGCGGATCAGGGGTGGAATCGATTTTCTCTGATCGGCCAGTGCCGGTTGACATCCTGCGCGGGGGACTTAAATTCAAAAAGAATACGAGTGAAGCAGTCGAGTATGTTTTGAACTGAAGTCCCTACGGGGAAAAGCAAAGGAGGTTTCATGATGGGTGATGCTCAATTCGTTTGTGCTGCTTGCGACAAGGAATATGAGGGTGATGCCAGCAATGTCATGACCGAGTGCCGTGTTTGCCATCGAATCCATTGCAGTGGCTGCGTCGATGAATACGGCCGATGCGTTGAATGTGCTCAACCGGAGCCGCCAAAAGGCTAAGGCATGCACTGCCTGAATGCAGTAGAGAGGTCCTGTCCGCCACTCTTCCAAGGGACGGTTAGGGATGCCCTCCGCTTTTTGCGGGGATGTTATCCGCGTCTTCTCCACGCGTGAAGGGTCAAAGGCAACGATCCTTCAGCCTGCCCGTCCGGTGATATTTACGCTGGATTCAACGTGTGAAAATGTTTGGAAGAGCGCCACATGTCTCGCCCCTCTTTTTAGCGATAACGCTCAATGCAGGTCTCCATCGTGCATGGCGCATGCAGGGGTGGAGGGTCCATTATTTCCACCCCAATGGAAAGATCCATTACTGAGCCCATTTCTGCAACGCCAATAATCCGTGACCATTTAGAGTGCTCCACTGACAGATGATGCAGGCGGTTTGGGCATCAACCCGTTGATCAAGGGTCGTGCCAGCGCCCGTCCAAAGATTGATGTTGAGATTTCAACCCTCCTGTAATATCGTCACTTTTCAATGGCCTGTGGCCCGAATCAACTGCTTCATCACGCGCTCGCGTTCAAGGGTTTTGAGCCTGTCGATTGGTAAGACAGAATGAGGGTATTTGGGAACCGGGCGAACAAGTGGACAAATCCCTTGTTCAAATGGAAGATGGAGGTTTTCCATGGCTACCAAGCCAACCTATGAGGAATTGCAGGAGAGGATCAAGGAGCTGGAGGCGGAAGCAGCCATGCGAAAAGGGGCGGAGGAGGCCCTTCGAGAAAGTGAAAAGCGGCTTTCCGAAATCATACAGGCCAGCCCGATTCCCACCTTTGCGATTGATGACTCCCATACCATCAGGCATTGCAACAAGGCCTATGAGAACCTCTCGGGGGTTCCTGCCCATGAAATCATTGGAACCCATAAAGAATGGCTGGACGCCGATTCCCACGAGAGTCCCCTTATGGCCGACTTCATAGTGGATGGGGCTCCGGAAGAGGAGATGGCGTGGTATTACGGCGGTAAGTGTCGAAAATCCTCCATAAAGAAGGGGGCCTACGAGGCCGAGGCCTTTTTCCCCAAGCTTGGAGACAAGGGGAAATGGCTGTTCCTGACAGCAACACCTCTCACAGACGCCGAAGGGAGGATCATAGGAGCGATCGAAACCCTCCAGGACATCACCGATCGTAGGGTGACCGAGGAGGCCCTGCGAGAGAGTGAAAAGAGGCTTTCCCAGATCGTTCAAGGGAGCGTGATCCCCACCTTTGTCATCGACAACAATCACGTCTTGACGCACTGCAACCGGGCCTTTGAAACCCTGACCGGGATTTCGGCACATAAGATCATCGGAACGCGCGCCCAGTGGATGATCTTTTATGCCACAGAAAGACCTGTTATGGCTGATTTTGTATTAGATGGAGCAGCCGAGGAGGAGTTGACCCGCTATTACGGCGACGCATATCGGAAATCGGCGATCATCGAGGAGGCCTACGAAGCCGAGGCCTTTTTCGCGGATCTGGGCGAAGGGGGTAAATGGCTCTTTTTCACCGCAGCCCCGTTGAAAGATGACGACGGTAACGTCACCGGCGCCATAGAAACCCTTCAGGATGTTACCGAGAGGAAACGGTCGGAGGAGGCCCTTCGAGAATCGGAAAAGCGCTACAGAACCCTTCTCGATTTTGCCCCTTACCCCATCGTCGTCTTTACTCTGGACGGCCGGGTCTCATACCTGAACCCTGCCTTCACGGAGATCTTCGGATGGACCCTAGGGGAATTGGAAGGGAAAAAGATCGATTATGTTCCCCCCGGCCTCGAACAGGAGACGGCCAATAAGATCAAACAGCTTTTCGAAGAGAAGGTTATCCTGCGGGAGGAGACCAAGCGTCTGACCAAGGAGGGACGGGTCCTGGACGTGATCTTGAGGGCCGCCGTCTTCTCTATGGCAGACGATGAACCGGCAGGGGAACTCGTCATACTTCGAGACGTGACGGAGGAAAAACGGATCGCCCGCAACAACGAGGCCATGCTTCGCATCAGCACGGCGCTGCCGAGATACCCGGATCTGGAGGAACTTCTTTACTACATCAACAGCGAGGTCAAGAGCCTCCTCTCCGCAGAGGGCGCCATCGTCGTCCTGTTGGATGAGATCAAAGAGGAACTCTTTATCCTTGGAGCAGCCTACGACGACATGGATACCCGGAAGAGGATCATGGAGATCCGGTTCTCATTAGATCAGCTGGTGGCCGGCCAGGTCATCAGGACCGGAAAGCCGATGATCGTATCCGACACCTTGATGAATCCTGAATTTCATGAAGAGAGGGATAGGCTCCTCGGATACAGGACAAGGAATCTGGTCCTGGTCCCCCT
>JAZDGZ010000196.1:0-2408 GCA_043806375.1 Pseudomonadota bacterium
TCGGCAAATCAAGACAAATCTTTCTTTCCCCTGACGGCAGCCTCAACCTCATACCCTTTGAGGTTCTGCGGGACGACAAAGGCCGCTATCTCATTGAGACGCATACTTTTCACTACGCCTCCGCCGGAAGAGACATCGCCGGTTACGGCATGATCAAGGAAAAAGGACAGAAAACCCTCTTGATGGGCGACCCTGATTTCGACCTGATGGCCAAACAAACAACGGGAGAAAAAGAGAGACCCTTGACACGCTCCCGTCAGATGCAGGGACTCTCTTTCTCACGACTGCCGGGGACAAACGAGGAAGTGAAGGCAATCGCCGCCATTTTTGGGCGTTCAGTTGCCGATACTTATACTGGGGAATGGGCAAGGGAGTTGGTCCTGATGCAAATGAAAAGTCCCCGGGTCCTGCACCTGGCCACCCATGGCTTCTTCCTCTCGGATCAGGACTGGTCTTCCCTGATGGATGACAAAAGCCGTGGCATTACCATCATCGCCAGAGAAGCGCCTTCAGGTAAGAAGCCGGTCCGCATCGAGAACCCGTTCCTCCGTGCCGGCCTCGCCCTGGCGGGAGCCAACCGTTCCCTTGCCCAGGAAGGTGTCTCGGAGGGTATCCTGACGGCAGAGAAGATCCTTGGTCTGAATCTCCGAGGGACCGATCTGGTGGTCCTGTCGGCCTGCGAAACAGGAATGGGGGACGTCAAGAACGGTGAAGGGGTCTATGGGCTGAGAAGGGCCTTCACCCAGGCGGGCGCGAAGAGCCTCGTGATGAGTCTATGGGAGGTTCCGGACAAGGAGACGAAGGAGCTGATGGTTTCTTTCTACAAGAACCTGCAATCAGGCAAAATGAATCGTGCCGAGGCCCTTCGCCATGCGGCTCTCAAACAGCGGGAAACGGTGAAGACCCGCTACGGCCATGACAACCCATACTACTGGGGCGCTTTTGTCTTTTTAGGAGAGGCAGAGTAGGCGCCACTTCCCGTACATTTAGCAATCAAGAAAGGAGATCACCCGACAACCATGAAAAAGCTCTGGCAAACCATCATAATAGCGGCCCTCATTTTTTCAGTCCTTCATATTACCGCAAGTGCGCCTTATGCCTTACAATCTACCATTACTGAATCCGAAGGTTACGCCTGCATGGGAGACGACAAATCACGGAAGCAGACGGAGCAGGCAGCGCTTGTTGATGCGAAGAAGAATGCCGTGGATAGGACGGCAACGTACATCAAGAGCGAGACAAAAGTAGAGGATTTCGTGGTCCAAAAGGACCTTGTCGAGGCGTACCAGAACGCTACCGTGAAGATCATTCAGGAAGTCGAGAAGAACTGGTACAAGGACCCGAGTTCCGGCGACTGCTTCAAAATCAGGATCAAGGCAGAGGTCATTCCGGATGAGAAAGCCATGGAAAAGGCCGCCAGAACAAAGGATGTAACGGATAATCCTGCCGCACCGCTAAAGGTTCAGTTATGGACGGATAAGCAAGCGTATAAACAGAGCGAAAAGGTCCGGATTTACCTCAAAGGCAACAAACCCTTCTATGCCCGTGTTCTTTACCGTGATGCGGTTGGCCATCTCCTTCAACTTCTTCCTAACCCCTTCCGGAATGATAATTATTTTAACGGTGGTGTCGTCTATGAGATCCCCTCCGGAAACGACCGTTTTGATTTACAGGTAAGTCCACCTTTCGGTGAGGAAAGCGTGCTGGTTTACGCGAGCACTACGCCGCTGGGCGAAATCGGCATAGCAAGCAAGGGATCGGTTTATCAGGTAAAAACCAGCGATAAGGATATTGGATTACAAACGAGAGGCGTTAAACTCACGGAAAAAACGGACGGTAAATCGGCCCTCTCTGAGTTTTTTGAAGATCGGTTGGTCGTGAAAACCGGGAAATAAATAAAGCGTCCTCACCTTAATTTCAGAGTCAGCGAGATGCTATCTTACTACCAGTAATCATTACTCTTTGCGCCTGCCATGACCTATCGCTTTGGTAGGTGAACGAGAGAGAAGTACGCATCAACCGGATGAACCAGAAATCATGGCGATGTCGATGACTTCATGGAAACGAACGGCGTCGGTCGGGTGTTTCGTTCTTCTCCTGCCTGCCCTGGTCTGGGCGGCGGCCGACCGGGGGGGCTGGCAGCAGATCTTCCGGCCTTAAGCGATCGTCCAAGTTGTGGCCGTCGGGCTATCCTGAAGGATCACCCCCTGAACGGCCAAACTTTTCCGGATTTCATCGGCCCTCTGCCAATCCTTGGCCTCTCTTGCAACCCGCCGCTCTGCAATCAGGGCCTCGATCTCCACGACGGCCAGGCCGCGCTTCGCCGCCTCCCGCTCCCGATCGAGACGCAGATATCCCTCCGGTTCCTCCCGGAAGAGGCCCAGGACCGCACCGATCTCCCGGAGGCC
>JAZDGZ010000197.1:0-8409 GCA_043806375.1 Pseudomonadota bacterium
GGTTTTCTCTTAATTGAAATGGGGTTTTGAGGCAAGCACAATCTTGCGTTTATCCTGAAAAACCCCATTTCCTGATGGAAGGGACAAAGGCGGTGGCGGAAAAAGCCTGTCAGGGCAGACTTTAGACAGTAAGTTTAAAAAAAAGCGTTACAAAGGCAAGATAGATAAAAAGGCTGATAATATCATTGGATGTGGTTACGAATGGTCCCGTGGCTAAGGCCGGATCGATTTCCAGTCTCTTGAGGAGTAGAGGGACAGCGGCCCCAATAAAACCGGAGTTCAGCACGATGAGTATGATGGAAAAAGCCACAATAAGTCCCAGGCGGTAATCGGAGAGCCAGAAGCCGACGATCAGTCCGAGCAGGATTCCGCAGATGATCCCGTTCACAAGGGCAACCCTTATTTCTAACCAAATCCTCTTTCCGATATGCATGACACTGATGTCCCCTGTGGCCAATCCCCTCACGGCTACAGTCGCCGCCTGCGTCCCCGTATTCCCGCCCATGGCCATAATCACCGGAAAAAAGAATGAGAGGGCAATGATCTTTTCAAGGGAAGACTCAAACTGCCGAATCACGAGAGCTGCAACGACCCCTCCGAAAAGACCGGCTATCAACCAAGGCAGACGGGCCCTGGAGATCTTTATTGAGGACTCTTCGGCAATTTCCTGATGAATGACGCCCGCCATGAGACCGATGTCTTCATCCGCCTCTTCTTCGATCACGTCCATGATATCGTCATGGGTGATGCGGCCGACCAATCGATGATTTTCGTCTACCACCGGAATAGAGACCAGATCGTATTTCATGAAAAGGCGGGCCACGTCTTCCTGGTCCCCATGGACATCAGCCGAAATCACCTCCGGATTCATGATCTCCTTGATCTTGCGTTCGGGGGGTTCCAAGACGAGATCCTTCAGCGATACCACCCCCGCAAGCCTCTGCTCGGCATCAACGACAAAGAGGTAATAGAGATTGGACACCTTTTCCCTGTTTCTCCTTATCGTATCAATGGCTTCTTCGATCGTCGCATCCTGACTGACGGCCACGTACTCCAAGGCCATGATGCCGCCCGCCGTGTCTTCGGGATAGGGAAGAAGCTTTTGAAGCTCCAGAGAGACCTCTTCCTCGACGGTCTCAATAATCTGTTTTGCCCGAGCGGGAGGAAGATCACCGACGAGGTCTGCAGCATCGTCAGAGTCCATCTCCTGAACGATTTCAGTGATCACCTTGTTGTCAAGATCACTGAGGATGCGTTCCTGGACCGGTGACTCGATTTCAAGAAGGACCTCTCCAGCCCCTTCCGGTTTTAGCAAATCAATAACGAAAAGGCGTTCGTCGTGATCAATATGCTCTATCAGATCTGCAACGTCCGCCGGCATCATCTCATCGATCAGCCTTTTGAGGGACTGGCGGCGCTTGTCTCTGATGCAGGCTTTCACCTCATCAATCAAGGCTTCATTGAGTACGACGGTCATAGCGGGTCCCGGTTCATCCAGCTTAAAGGTTTCCTTCTTATCTGCCCGACCACTACATTCATTTGATTTTGTTCAAAACAAAGTTTCTCAACGCCCCCGCGTCTTTCACAGGAGGCTTTATCTCCTGAATCGGTATCTCTGCTCGGGCGGCGCTCTTGTGGCCCCCTGCAGAACCCCAGCGGCCGAAGAGCTTATTCGCCTTCTTTCCGGCATCCAGGCGGAATCCGGCGTTCCTGAAGATGACCACAAGATGATCGTCATAAACACCGGAGACAATGCACCAGGCCGCCTCAACCATCTTCAAGAAAAAATCAGCAATAATGACCAGGATATCCGGGTTATCAACCTCTCCCATATGGATAAAGGCCTTGTCTTTTAAAAAGATCAGGTTTTCAAAGGCCGTTCGAAAGCTGTCGAGGCTTTCCCTGGTCATCTCTGAAGACTCAATCTTTTTTACCATGTTGATGTTCGCAAATTGATAGAGATACCTGAATGCGTTGATATCATTTGGCGTTGTGGGACGTACAAAATTGTCCGTATCGGTCTTAATTCCGTAGAAAAGGGCCGTTGCCAACCTCGGTGAGGGTTTGATTCTCGCAGCCCTGAGGTATTCGGTCATGAGGGTTGAATTGGCCCCGTAATCCTCCTTAACATCAACGAAAGGGGCGACGGTGCCCGGGGCAACGGGATGATGATCGATGATAATGTCAAAGCGGAAATTGCTGAGCTGCTGGTAATGGTGGGGTTGAGAATCTAAGATGGCCCACCGGGTCACATCGGCACTCTTCAGATTTCGAATATGCTGGTGCTTTATGTTCAACAATTTGATGAGGGCAAGATTATCAGCCCTCCTGATCGTGTTCACGTGGTAAATCAAGGTCTTTTTGACCTTGCGCCACACAAGCCTCTTGAGGGCAAGGGCGCTCGCAATGGCGTCAGGGTCGGCATTTATAATGACCGCCAACGTATCATCCGGTGAAATCACCTCCCAGAGCCGTTTGCACTTCTCCGTCGAAGAGGTCGATTTTGAAAAAGGGTGGTCCATCATTGGGAGTTTTGTGTTGCGGGGCATCCTTCAGCTCCGATCTGAAATATCGCTCATTTTTCTTTCACCCTTTGAAACCTTCACGATAGATCCTTTCGTAACTTTGCACTGCAAAAGAGCTTCCACTACCCTTCACGAGGCAGGATTGCGTTCAACTTTGGCGTCAAAAAACAATTTAAAGTGAAGCTTAGAACAAAGGGGCTGAAAATTCAATGGGAAACGGAAAGCTCACTTCACCGGCCATTTGTCTCGTTTGACAGCCCTTTTCCCGTGCTGTATATAGGGCTATGAAGAAAACCATTCTCTCCCCCTTATGTTCAGGCTTTGTCATACCAGGGCTCGGGCAGATCATAAATCATGATCTGAAAAAGGGCCTCACCATTCTGGCCCTTGTTTTCGCCCTTTTCATCGGGGGGAGCCTTAAGCTGGTCTTCATGATCAAGTCCGTCATGAATCGGGGCGGTGCTGCCCCCCCGCAATCGGGTGATGTCATGGAAAGGCTCCAGGGAGAGGGTTCCACGGTTCTCTGGCTTCTGATCATCATTTTTGCGGTGGTCTGGATCTACTCGGTCCTTGACGCCTTCTGGACCGGGAAAAGGCTGGACGTGCAAGAGGAGGGGGATTCCTTTTGAGGTCTTATCTTATTGACGAAATGTCTCCTCACGATATTGGGAGGATCAGGGAATACCTCGGGCGGAATAGCTCGCCCTCTGAATTGGAAAGCATCTTTTGGATTCCCGTGCCGAACCATCTCCTGAGCGAAATCCAGCTTCGGCACCGCCCGTGCCACCCCCTGGTTTTCGCCGTGGAGGTGGGAAGTGGATGGGTCAAGATGGAATTCCTTGTTCGCAGTCGCAAGGGGCTGAAATGCGAGTGCCAGGATTATGCCACCCTAGACCAGATGAACTTTATCCTAAACTTCACCCATCAGGTGATAAGAGAGCTCGAGATCAAGACCTGATGAAATCTAGCCTTTAATAAGAACCTTCCTGATCTCTTCCTTAATGGCCATCGAGGCCCCTTCATCCCCGAAAAGACCCACGCGGATGACGACCTCCGTCTCTTGGGAGGATTTGTATTCAAGGGAGATGCGCACCCATTGGTCGTCTGCGCCCTTACCTTCGATCATGCCCGCCGTCAGATTGTGTTCTTGACTCTGGATCTTGAAATTCAGATTTTCCAAGGCCTTTAAGGTGGCATCCCAGGTCCTCATATAGGGCGCCTGAAAGATGACTGCAAAAGAACCCTTGACATATTTGTACCCACCGGCCCCCATCCCTGTGCCTGCCCCGAAGAGGACAAGGGACGTGCACCCCGATAGTGATAAGGCGATGAAGAGCAATAAGGGGAGAGACTTTTTCTTGATCATAGGAAGCTCCTTGAAAAGATACGAGTCCTTCAAAAAACCCGAACGGACTTACTCGATTCATACTGTTTATCAGGGGTTATGTCAATGAAATACAGGCTGCCCTGATCCACCATCAAGGCAACATCGCTTGAGCCGGGCGAAATCGGGGACCCAACGGAGTTGGGGACTTTGTGGAGCCCGTGAGGGCGAGACAAAGAAACCGGGGACCCATGCCAAAGGCATGGGGAGTCCAAGCGAAGCGCGGACAAATCCCGGTTCGACGGGGAGATGACGCCTTGATGGAGGATCAGGGCGATACTAATCAATTTGACTTGGCCTCTTTTATCTGGTAGTCAAAAAAGTTCTAATGAGGGATGGAGGCGTGTCCGATGGATTATAAAGAAACACTCAATTTGCCCAAAACCGGCTTTCCCATGAAGGCCAACCTCGTCAAAAGAGAACCGGAGATGATTGAAAAGTGGGAGAGGGAAGACCTCTATCACAAGATTCGAGAATCTTCCAAGGGTCGCAAGACTTACATGCTTCATGACGGTCCGCCCTATGCCAACGGCAATATCCATATGGGTACTGCCTTTAATAAGGTCCTCAAGGATATTATCATCAAATCGAGGCAAATGGCCGGATTTGATGCCCCCTATGTCCCGGGCTGGGACTGCCACGGCCTTCCCATCGAGCATAAGGTCGACAGCGAACTGGGGCTGAGAAAGACAGAGATGTCCTTGGTCGAAATAAGGAAATACTGTCGCATGTACGCGGAGAAATATATTAATATCCAACGAAATGAATTCAGACGCCTGGGCGTTCTGGGAGAATGGCAAGAACCTTACCTGACCATGAATTTCGCCTATGAAGCGACGATCGTGAGGGAGCTCGGGAAATTCGCCCTCAGCGGGGCCACCTACAAGAGCAAGAAGCCGATCTATTGGTGCACCTCGTGCCAGACTGCCCTTGCGGAGGCAGAGGTGGAGTATGGAGAGCATACCTCCCCCTCGATCTTCGTCAAGTTCCCGATGATCTCCGATCTGGGGGAGCGCTTTGCCTCTCTCAAAGGCAAGAAGGTCTCCATAGTCATCTGGACCACCACCCCTTGGACCATCCCGGCCAATCTCGCCATCGCCCTGCACCCTGATTTCGAATATGTGGCGGTGGATACCGGCGATGACCGGGTGCTGATCCTGGCCGAGGGTCTCATGGATAGGTGCATGGACGCCTTTGCCATCAAGGATTACCAGGTCATTGAGGAGTTCAAGGCCAGCAGCCTCGAGAAACTCAAGGCAAAGCATCCCTTGTATGACAGAGAGTCCCTGATCGTCCTTGCCCCATACGTGACCCTCGAGGCGGGGACCGGCTGCGTACACACTGCCCCCGGCCATGGACGGGAAGACTATGAGACAGGGCTGCAATACAACCTCGACATATACTCGCCCGTGGATGACAGGGGCCGTTTTACGGAAGACGTAGGGTTTTTTGCCGGACTCGATGTCTTTGAAGCCAATCCGATCGTCAATGAAAGACTGCGCATGGCGGGGTCGCTCCTGAAAGAGGAGGCTATCTCCCACGAATATCCCCATTGCTGGCGCTGCAAAAAGCCGGTCATTTTCCGTTCCACCGAACAATGGTTCATCTCCATGGAAAAAACCGAACTTCGGAAGAAGGCCCTCAAGGCGATCAAGGAAGTCTCGTGGATCCCCGGTTGGGGCCAGGACCGCATCTACGGCCTCATCGAAAATCGTCCGGACTGGTGTATTTCTCGCCAGAGGGCGTGGGGTGTCCCCATTACCGTCTTCTATTGCCTCGAGTGCGGCAAGGTCATCATATCGAAAGAAATTAATGAGCATGTCGCCGGCATGGTCGAAAAGGCAGGGGCCGACGTCTGGTTTACGGAACCGGAAGAAAACCTCATGCCCCCCGGTACGATTTGCCCCCACTGCAGTTCCAGGCGATTTGAGAAAGAGATGGATATTCTGGATGTCTGGTTTGATTCGGGAGTCAGCTACGCTGCGGTCATGGAGGCGAGAGAAGGTCTTGAGAGTCCGTCCGACCTCTACCTTGAGGGAAGTGATCAACACCGCGGGTGGTTTCACAGTTCGCTCCTGTGTTCCGTCGGGACAAGAGGCGAGGCCCCTTACAAGAGCGTCCTGACCCACGGCTTTGTCGTTGACGGTACTGGAAAGGCGATGCATAAGTCTGCAGGAAACGTCATCTCTCCTGAGGACCTTATTAAGAATTACGGGGCCGAGATTATCAGGCTCTGGGTGGCCGGCGAGGACTATCGAGACAACATCCGATTGTCTGAGGAGATTCTCCAGCGGTTGACCGAGGCCTATCGACGCATTCGAAACACCTGCCGTTTTATTCTCGGGAACCTTTTTGATTTCGATTCCTCGAAGGATAGCGTCCCTTACGGAGAGATGGAAGAACTGGACAGGTGGGCACTCAATCGCCTTCAGGAGATGAATGAGCGCGTTCAGAAGGCCTATGACCGCTTCGAATTTCATCCCGTCTTTCACAACCTTCATAACTTCTGCGTCCTCGACCTCTCTTCTTTTTACCTGGACATCATCAAGGATCGATTATACGTCTCCCCCTCAAAGTCAAAGGCCAGGAGGTCCGCACAAACGGCCATGAAGGAGATCCTAGAGGTGCTGGTGAGACTGATGGCCCCGATCCTTAGCTTTACGGCCGATGAAATCTGGCAGTACCTCAAAGACGATGGAAGGAGTCCAAGCGTCCACATGGATCTCTTCATCCCTGTCAAAGCGGAATACAAGGACCCTGAATTGGCAGCCCGATGGGAGAGCCTTATGAGAGTCCGCAAAGAGGTGACCAAGGCGCTGGAGAATACCAGAAGAGAGAGGAGTATCGGGCACTCCCTGGATGCAGCCATAACGTTGGGCCTGCCGCCCGATCTCATGGAGCAGTTGGATGCCTATCGCCCGGAGTTCAATACCATCTTCATCGTTTCATCCGCACAATTGGTCCCTTCAGGGGAGCTTGAAGGAGGCTACGAAAGTGAGGAGATACAAGGTCTGAAGGTCAAGGTCTCGGCCAGTCAGGATTCGAAATGCGAGCGCTGCTGGGTGCACGATCCCACGGTGGGTGGAAATAGCGATCATCCCACGGTTTGCCGCAGGTGCAGCGGGGCTCTGGAACAAATGGGGTACGCAGCGAAGTGAAAAAATTACAGCCCCTACTCATCTTCCTCCCACTTGCCGTCATCGCTCTCGACCAGATAACGAAAGTCGTTGTGAGCCGCATCCTCCAGCTCCATGAAACCGTGCCCGTTATCAGGGGGCTCTTCAACCTCGTACACCTTCGGAACAGGGGCATTGCCTTTGGGTTGCTGAATCGGCCCGGAAACGATTATGTCTTCTACCTCCTCACCATCGTCACCATTGGGGCCGTTCTCTTGATGCTCTTCTGGTTCACACGCCTAAGAGATGAAGACCGCAGGATTAAATTCGGGTTATCGCTCATCATAGGAGGCGCTGTCGGAAATCTGATTGACCGCCTGAGGTTGAATGAGGTGATCGATTTTCTCGATTTTCATATCGGCCCTTACCATTGGCCGGCCTTTAACGTGGCCGATTCGGCCATAACCGTTGGAACCATCTGGCTGGCCGTCACGCTTATTCTTGAGGCGCCGGCCAAGCCTCAGAAAGCGTGAGGACAAGACCCCAGTGTCTATTCATAGATTGAGGATCGCCGGCGAATCCATCCGGGAGCGGCGATAAGATCAAATCATGTTTCCCGACCTCTTTTCTATAGGTCCTTTGACCGTCCATACCTACGGACTCTTCGTGGCGATCGGCTTCGCAGTCGCTCTGCTGGTGACCCTCAAAACAGGAAAGACCCAGGCCGTAGCGCCCAAGTTGGTATTGGATATGGCCTTTTTCATGATCCTGTGGGCGATCATCGGGTCGAGGCTGCTGTATGTCCTCAACCATTTTGCATACTACAGGACTCACCCCGCAGAGATCGTCAAGATATGGCAAGGGGGGTTGGTCTTTTCAGGCGGCCTCGTGGCGGTGATCGGCGTCATGATCTGGTATTTGAAACGTCACCATCTCTCCTTCTGGACAGTGGGCGACCTTTGGGCCCCGGGGGTGACAGTGGGTCAGGCCGTGGGCCGAATCGGGTGCTTCATGGCAGGATGCTGCTACGGAAGGCCGACGGACCTGGTGTGGGGTGTTGTTTTCAACCATCCCCAATCGCTTGCGCCTTTACATGTCCCTCTTCACCCGACCCAACTGTATGCCACCCTGAGCGGTTTCATGATCTTTGTGATCCTGCTTCTTCTTGGTGCGAGAAAGAGATTCGAGGGACAGGTCTTCGTATGGTTCCTGATCCTCCACAGCACCGCCCGGCTGCTCATCGAACGCTTCCGTGGGGACGAAAGGGGAATGATCCCCGGCAGCGAAATGAGCGTCACCCAACTGGTTGCCACCATTGTCCTCCTGGGCGGAGTGGGTGCCCTTTTGATGCTGAAATCAGGCAGGCAGGCAAAATCTCGTGAGG
>JAZDGZ010000198.1:0-14105 GCA_043806375.1 Pseudomonadota bacterium
GCTGAGTTCGGTGCAGGCCCAGTCTCCGTCGAGATAGGTCCGCATGGAGAGGGATCCGCCGTGGAGGGGGATGGCATTGGTCGCGTTGTTGAGGAGATTGTCCAGGATGCGCTCGAGATGCAGGGGATAACAATGAACCCACAGGGGACCGTCGAAAGGACCTTCATGAAGGGTGACGTCTTGCTTGAGCATCTCCCTGATGGCCTCTTTGTTGATATCAAACCGGTTCCTGACGATCTCCGTGAGATTGACGGCTTGCTCCTTGCCTACGTGGTAGAGGCTCAGGGCCATCTCCTGCAGGCGGCTGGTCTCGTCGAGCAGGATGTCCAGGTATCTCTTGACCGTCGGATTCTTTTTGGTAAGGCCCTCCTGCTCTAAGATGGTCTTGAGCCTGCGGGCGAATCCGGCCGTGGCGATGGCCGGGTTCTTGAAGTCATGGAGAATATCGTCGAGGCGTTCCATGCGATGGGCCTTCATGATCTCCCGGCCGAGAAAGAGGAAGATCTCGATTTCCCCTTCGGTGTAACGCTTTCTCTGGTCCAGTGCATCAAAGGTCATGAAGTGGGTGATGTCTTCTCCAACGTTGAGGGGGACGTAGAGGATGGAATTGATATTGTGGGCCTGGGCAAAAACCTTCAGGTTCTTCGACACGTGGGCGCTCTTCTGCGGGTCCACTACCAGGAAGTAAGAGGGGGTGACGACTTCAAAGAGAAATTCTGCATTATACTCTTTTCGGCTCAATATGAATTCGAAGGCCGGCTCGCTGGTGATCGGGAAGCGCTTTCCGATGCCGTGATACCCGGCTGATTCAGGATATCCCGCCTCAAGGATCACGTGCTCAAGGTCATCTGAAACGGAAAAGAGGGCGCAACTCTGTATGTTGATGATGTCCACCAGTTCCGGGACCACCCGGTTGAAGACATCCTTCATCTTGACCCCTTCTCTGGCGCCCAGCTTGAGGAAGATCTTTTTGACGATCGCCTCCTTTTTCTCGTTGATTCTGTAAAGGGAGAGGATCTTCTTGCGGGCCATGACATAGCTTAACCGTCGGGCCATCAGTTCTGCTATCTCGATTTCCAGGGGCTTGAAGGTCCGGTTTTTTTCGGGAAAGTAGATCTGGATGACGCCCACAGTATCCCGTTCGTGCGGGAAGAAGCGGGGCACGGCCACCGGGACGGCCATGATCGAATGGGCGCCTTTCAGTTTGACTCTTTCCTTGTCTTGATAGAGATCTTCCTTGAGGATATCGGGGCTGAGGTAAGTCTTTCGGGTCTTTACGACCACCCCGGCAATCGTATTTTCGAGGGGGATGTAGGTCCGCCGCGCCTCTTCCTCGGAAGGGTAAGATCCGAAGGAAAGCATCTGTTCCGTAACGGGATCGTAGACCCTAACCGATGCCCACAAGGCCCCTAAGGCCTCCACCATGTATCGGGTCACTCCCCCGAAAATCTCCGGCTCCGGGAGATCGGGGTCGATTTCGACCATCTCGTCCACTTGGGTGGAGATCTTGTGCAGGAATTCCGGGAGCAGGGTCCCCTGAAGGTACTCCAGGAGATGATGCCAGAAATCTTCTTTAACGCAATCCTGAGCCCACGGCTCCTTCTGCAAAGACCTGATCAGTTCTCCCGGGTTCTTCCACATATCTCAGGACCTCAAGTCTTTTACCCCCTGAAGAATAGTATCAAAAAGCTCCTGGACATCTTCTTTTTCGATGCATGAAAATGCCACGCGCAGGTCGTATTCTCCAAGAGAGATAAGCCCCACCCCGTATTTTTCAAGGAGGTGTACCCTAAGAGGTTCAGCCCCGACGGCCCGCAATCTCAGACACATGAAGTAGCCGGAGTTAAAGGGATAGACTTCCCATGCCTCCCGGTACTTGGGGTCGGCAAGTACCCGCTTGACCTCCAAGGCACGCGCCTTCATGATCCGGAACTTCTCTTCCTTTTCTCTTTGATAGGTCGGGGCCTGCAAAGAATGCAAGGTGATGGACTGGCTGAGTTGAGAGGCATTGGAGATAGAGCCTCTCACGGCTCCGCCCGTCTTCCGTTCCAGTGCATTGTAGACTTGATCGTGGTTGCCATCGAGGCTGGCCCCATAGGTGATCATCCCGACCCTGAGCCCCCAGACGTAGTGTTCTTTGGTGGCGCCGTCGAGTTTGATGGCCAGCAATCTCCGATCCCGATCAATGAGGCGGGGAAAGACGGACTCCTCAAGGACATCTTCCTCATAAAAGAGACCGAAATAGGCGTCGTCCGTGATGGCGATGACATTCGTCCCACGGCCTGCAAGATCAGCCAGGAGATCCGCAATTCTATCGCCTTCGGAAGCGGTGGGGGAATATCCCGTCGGATTGTTGGGAAAATTGAGAAGGACGATCAGCTTGCCCGCCTGGTCCGCTTCTGCGCGAAGGCATTTTTCAAAGGCCTTCAGGTTGAATGTGCCTTCTCCGTCAAAGAGCGGGTACTGGCTTATCCTCGCCCCCCTGCGCACGGAAAATATGAGACTGTAGTTGCCCCACATCTTGTCGGGCAGAACGATGACGTCGCCCGGATCGACCCACATGTCCGAGACCACGCTGAGACCGTGGGTAATGCCGTTCGTGACCACGGGGAGGCTGAATTGCTTTCCCGTGAGCGAAGGGTTTTTTTTCACCAGTTCCTCTTTCCATGCCTTGCGCAGGGGCATGCTGCCGAAAGAGGGGGCATAAGTGATGGCCTCTTCCGGTTCCAGCCCCTTGATCATGGCCATAACGGATGGGAGATACATGGTGCGGCCCTTTTCCGTGGCCATCCCTATGGTGACGTTAAACCTATGGGCCTTTTCCTTGGCCTCTGCGCTCTGGGTCAAAATGCCCTTCGGGAAGTAGAGATTTTTTCCTACCTCGGAGAGCATCTCGTAGATGTGGATATTGGTTTTTTCAAGGATGTCATTGAGTTCTTTTGCGAGCGGGTTCATGCCTCTTCTATTTACTCCTTGGTTAAAGGGGATTTTCCATGGTGCATTTTTTCTGCGGCCTGCGGTTGTTCCAACTGTAATTTGCGGTCAAGCATGAAATATGTCAAGGAAAATCAAGGGGACGGCCGACCCGAGCGGTCTGAGTGGTCGAACTTTTGAAAAATGATCTGTTGAATGACCTTGAACGGCTCGTTCGCTTTGAAGCAAGGTACCCGTATTTTGCTGTTTTCCATAGCGATTTTTATGTCTTGACTTGAAAAGCGCTATCTTTATATAGTTCAGCCTTAAGGAGATTACCACGCTAATTAGAGAGAGGAGAGATCATGCGAGAAGTCGTTATTGTAAGCGCCTGCAGGACGGCCATAGGGGATTTCGCGGGTTCCCTGAGCGGGGTTTCCGCCACCGACCTGGGGGCTCTCGTCATTAGAGAGGCAGTGAAAAGGGCAGGGATCACGAACGAGAATGTGGATGAGGTCATTATGGGTTGCGTGCTTCCGCATGGCCTGGGGCAGAACCCAGCGAGGCAATCCATGGTCCGGGCGGGTCTTCCGTGGGATGTGGGCGCCATCACATTGAACAAGGTGTGCGGTTCGGGCCTGAAGGCCGTCATGCTTGCCGCCCAGGCTATTCAGTGCGGCGATGCCGATGTGGTCGTAGCCGGGGGGCAGGAAAACATGAATCTTTGCCCATACATCTTAGAGAAGGTCAGGACCGGCTATCGAATGAATAACGGCGCCGTCACAGACGGGATGGTGCACGACGGCCTATGGGATCATGTCAATGATTTTCACATGGGGGTGAGCGCCGAACTGGTAGCGGAAAAATACGGGGTTACCCGGCAAGATATGGACGCTTTTGCACTCCGATCGTATGAAAAGGCCTGGAAGGCCATTGAGGAAGGGAAATTCAAAAATGCGATCGTGCCTGTGGAGGTTCCGGTGAGGAAAGGCGATCCGAAAATTTTCGACACGGATGAGATCCCCTTGAAACCCCCCAGGACAAGCGCAGAGGCACTGGCAAAGCTGAAACCCGCATTCAAGAAAGACGGCGCCGTGACAGCGGGGAACGCCTCCAAGATCAGTGACGGGGCCTCGGCCCTGGTCGTGATGGCCAGAGAGAGGGCGCAAGAACTGGGTTGCAAGCCTCTGGTTCGCGTCGGAGCACAGGGGGCGGCCGGCATAGACATGAAATATGTCCTTATGGCCCCCATCTATTCCATTCCCAAGGTACTCTCAAAGGCTGGGCTCAAGGTCGAGGATGTGGATCTCCACGAGATCAACGAGGCCTTCAGCTCTTCCTCTGTTGCCATCAATAGGGCCTTGAATCTGGATCCTGAAAAGGTCAATATCCACGGGGGAGCGGTCGCTCTGGGTCATCCCATCGGAGCGAGCGGGGCAAGGGTTTTGACCACCCTGATATACGCCATGAAGGAGAGAGGGGCGGAAGTGGGCCAAGCGAGTCTTTGTCTGGGTGGCGGAGAAGCGGTAACCCTCGTCGTCTATAACGAATAAGTGAAAGGTCATTTATAATAACTGAAGGAGATAAGATCATGGTAGATGTCGTTATTGTTTCTGGTGTGAGGACCGCGGTAGGGGCCTTTGGTGGAAGCCTGAAAGCAACACCGGTGGTTCAAATGGGCGCACTGGTCTTGAAAGAGACCTTAAAAAGGGCCGGGCTGAGACCCCTGGCGACCGAGGATCAAAGCAGGTTTGCCCCGGAGATCTTAAGGGAAAAGGGAATGGTGGATCTTGAAAAGGAGGCCTATGACTACGATGATTCCCTCCAACCGATCATGATCGACGAAGTCATCATGGGAAACGTGGTGGGAGCCGGACAGGGTCAGAACGTAGCCAGACAGGCTATGATCAGGGCCGGAATCTCGAAGGAGGGCAATGCCTTTACGGTGAACAAGGTCTGCGCTTCAGGGATGAAGGCGGTTGCCCTGGCCACGCAAGCCATCCGTTCCGGGGAGGCGGAAGTCATCCTAGCGGGCGGTATGGAGAATATGAGCCTTATTCCCTATGCCCTCCCGGCTGCCAGGTGGGGTGCGCGGATGAATAACGTGGACCTGGTGGACCTGATGGTCTTTGACGGGCTTTTTGAGATTTTTTACGGCTACCATATGGGAATAACGGCCGAAAACATCGCGGAGAGTTATGGCATTTCGCGGCAAGAGCAGGACGAATTGGGCGCCCTCAGCCACCAGAGAGCCAGAAAGGCGATCGCTGAGGGACTTTTCAAAGATGAAATTGTGCCCGTGGTGATTCCCCAGCGAAAAGGGGACCCCATCGTCTTCGATACCGACGAACGGCCTATGGAGACCAGTGTCGAGAAGATGGCCAAAATCCCTCCCGCCTTCAAGAAGAACGGCACCGTGACCGCTGGAAACGCATCGGGTATCAATGATGCCGCGGCCGCCCTTCTTGTGATGTCGGCGCAAAAGGCAAAGGATTTTGGATTGAAACCGCTGGTCAAGATCAGAACGTACTCCTCCGGCGGGGTTGACCCTGCCTTTATGGGCCTGGGCCCGGTGCCGGCAGTGAAGAAGATCCTTCATAAGGAAAAGCTCTCTGTGAATGATTTCGGCGTGATCGAACTCAATGAAGCCTTTGCCTCCCAAGCCATCGCCTGCGTGAGGGAACTGAAGTTCAACATGGAAAAGACAAACCTCCTCGGGAGCGGCATCTCGATCGGGCACCCCGTCGGCTGTTCAGGTGCCCGCCTCCTGGTGACCCTGGTCGGAGAGATGACGAGAGGGGAACATGCCCTCGGACTCGCCACCCTGTGCATCGGCGGCGGCCAGGGTATGGCCATGGTCCTCGAGAGGGTTTAGGTTTTGAAAGGAGAGATTATGTCATACGAGTATATTATTTTCGAACGAGAAGGGAACGTGGCAATCATCAAATTCAACCGGCCGAATGCCCTGAATGCGGTCAACCCGGATGTGTTCCGCGACCTCGGTGATGCCCTTGACAGGGTCGAGGAGGACAACGCCATGAGGGTCTTGGTCTTGACAGGGGAGGGAGGAAAGGCCTTTGTGGCCGGGGCCGACATAAAGTACATGGTCGACCTTTCGCCCCTCGAGGCCCGGCGATGGGCGCAGACCGGTCACGATATCCTGTTTCGCCTTGAGAGCCTGCCCATCCCGTTGATTGCCTGCGTTAACGGCTTTGCCCTCGGCGCGGGTACTGAGATCGCCATGGCCTGTGACTTTATCTATGCGTCGGAGAAGGCCAAATTCGGTCAACCCGAAGTCAACCTGGGCCTCCTGCCGGGCTTTGGCGGAACACAGCGGCTCAGTCGCCTGGTAGGCAAGGGGTTGGCCAAAGAACTCTGCATGACGGGTGCGATAATCAGCGCGCAGGAGGCAAAGGAGATAGGCCTGGTCAATAAGGTCTTTCCCCCTGACAAGCTATGGGAGGAGACCATGAAGACGGCCAATCTTTTGGCCTCAAAGGGGAGGGTCTCCCTGAGGGCCATGAAGCAATGCATAGATCGCGGCTTTGAAACCGATCTTCGCACTGGATGCCACATGGAAGTGGATGCCTTCGGATTGAACGTCTCCAGTCCGGATGCCAAGGAGGGCATGTCCGCCTTTCTGGAAAAGAGGCAGGCAGAGTTCAAGGGTGACCTCATTTGACGGGGTTGAAAAATGGATTTCAAACTCAACAGAGAACAAGAGGCTGTACAGAAAGCAGCCAGGGAATTCGCCAAAGGGGAATTTGGCAAGGAGATCGCCCTTGAACATGAAAGAACCCATACCTTTCCCATGGCCATATGGAAAAAGGCCTGCGATTTAGGCTTCGTGGGGATCCACTTTCCAGAAAAATACGGGGGCCAGGAATATGGTATCTTTGAGAATGCCCTGGTCGTGGAGGAGTTCTGCCGGCAGGATTCAAGTATCGGCATAGCCATCAGTCTGGCTGATTTTGCATCAGAGATCATTCTCCGCTTTGGGAACGAGGAGCAGAAGGAAAAGTACCTTATCCCCATTACCAGAGGGGAGGCCATGAGCAGCGGCGGCTTTACAGAGCCCGACCATGGCAGCGACATCACCCTGATGAACACGACGGCCGTCAAGGATGGGGATGAGTATGTCATCAACGGCGTTAAAACCTTCATCACCAACGGGACCATAGGCCATTTCGTGGTCGTCCTCTGCCAGACGGACGGGGATGTAAAGCCCAGTTACCGCGGTCAGTCCGTCATCATCGTAGAGAAGGGCACCCCCGGATACTCGGCGGCGGACGTTGGTGAGAAGATGGGCATCAAGATGACCTCGACCGCAGAGTTATCTTTCAGCGAGGTGAGGGTCCCTGTCTCGAATCTCGTGGGCAAGGAACACAGGGGGTTTTATCAGGTCCTGGAGTTTTTTGATGAGAGCAGAGTAGAGATTGCGGCCCAGGCCCTTGGGATCGCCCAGGGTTCCTTTGACAGAGCCCTGGCTTACACCAAAAAACGGACGCAGTTTGGAAAGAGACTGGCGGAATTCCAGGTTACGCAACACAAGCTGGCTGACATGATAACCAAGATCGAGACCGCCAGACTCATCGTCCAAAAGGCCGCCTGGAACTATGATCAAGGCCAGATCGATCCCAAGCTGACCTCCATCGCAAAGATGTACGCCGGCCGGATCGCGGTTGAGGTCGCCGACGAGGCGATTCAGCTCCACGGGGGGTATGGTTACATGCTGGAATATGAAGTGGAACGATTCTACAGAGACGCCAAGATCATGGAGATCTACGAAGGGACCAGGGAGATTCAGAAGAATACCATAGCCAGTGCGCTGGTGGGGAAACTCTAGCAGGCTGCTAGAGAGAAATGGAAGAACTTTGGATTTCACGCTGACAGATGAACAAAGGGCGGTTCGGGATTTGGCTCGGCGGTTCGCCGAATCAGAGATCAAACCGATGGCGCAAGAGCTGGACGCAAGGCGGGAGCACCCTGCCGCCGTCGTGAAACAACTGGGCGAGCTGAAGATGATGGGCGTGGCCGTGCCTGAGGAATATGGAGGATGGGGTAAGGATAACGTCGGCTATGTGCTCGTCCTGATGGAGATATCCAAGGCCTGTGCCTCTACGGGCGCCATCATGTTTGCCCACAACTCGCTTTACTGCGCTCCGGTGTTGTCCTTTGGCAACGATCCCCAGAAGGCCGAGTATCTTGCCCCCTGCGCTTCCGGAAGGAAGGTGGGCTGCTTTGCCTATACGGAAGATGATGCCGGTTCAGACCCCGCCGGAGTCTCCACGACCGCCGTTTCAAAAGACGACGGGTGGCTCGTCAATGGAAAGAAGAGATTCATTACCAACGGAAACGTTTCATCCTACTGTCTCTTGGTGGCGAACGCGGAAGGCAAAAAGGGTGAAGTGGGTCTCAGCCTGCTCCTGGTCAGCCTGGAAGATACGCCGGGATTCAGGGTGGGCCGAGTGGAAGAGAAGTTGGGGCTTCTCGCCACGGGGACCGCAGAGATGGTTTTCAAAGACGTGAGGGTCCCTGAAGAGGCCCTTTTGGGCGGCCCGGGTTCCGGGCTCAAGCAACTGGCGGAAACCCTTGCCAGGGGACATATCGGGGTCGCCGCCCAGGCAGTGGGGCTCGGCCGTACAGTCCTGGAAGAGGCTGTGGACTACGCCGCCAAGAGACGACAATTTGGAAAACCCATCTCCGCTTTTCAGCCGATTCAGTGGAAGCTGGCAGACATGGCAGTGGAACTGGATGCCGCCGAACTTCTCACCTTGAGGGCCGCCTGGCTCCAGGATCACAGGAAAGCCTATGAAAAGGAGGCTGCCATGGCCAAGGTGTTCGCTTCGGATGCAGCCATGAAGGCATCGATCGAGGGGGTACAGGTCCTGGGAGCCTATGGGTACTTAAAAGAGAACGCCATGGAAAGGCATATGAGAGACGCCAAGATATACCAGATCTATCAGTCAACCAACGAAATGACGCGCTTGTCGGTAGCCAAAGGACTTTTGATGGGCTAACAGGTGATTTTCAGCAGCCTACAAGAGAGGGACATGAGAAGGGGGTGTTTCATGTCGTCGACCTACAGTCAGAAGATGATAGACGAGATGGGCGAGGGATATCGAAGGTGGAAGGAGAAGATCGAGGAGATCTTTTCTTCCTCACCGGAGCGGCTCAAGCGCTTCTCAACGGTCTCGGACCGCGAGATCAATCGCATCTATACGCCGGCCGATGTGAAGGATCAGGATTTTGTGAGGGATATCGGGTTTCCCGGTCAATACCCATTTACCAGAGGCGTGCAGGATTCCATGTATCGCGGCCGTCTTTGGACCATGCGCATGTTTGCGGGCCTGGGTTCAGCAAAGGACACCAACAGACGGTTTCATCACCTCGTCGAGGCCGGACAGACCGGGCTCTCAACGGCCTTTGACATGCCCACCCTGATGGGGTATGACAGCGATTCCCCTAAGGCCAGGGGGGAATGCGGCAAATGCGGGGTTGCCATCGACACCCTCAAGGACATGGAAGATCTCTTTGAAGGGCTCCCCGTAGATAAGATCACGACCTCCATGACGATTAACCCTCCGGCCGCGGTCATCTGGGGTATGTATATCGCCATGGCCCAAAAGCGGGGGATCGAGAGGAGGGTTCTTGGCGGCACGATTCAGAACGACATGCTCAAGGAGTTTATCGCCCAAAAGACCTTTATGTGCCCCCCCAGACCTTCGCTCAGGGTTATTACGGATACCGTTGAGTTCGGGACCAAGGAAGTACCGCGCTGGAACCCTATCAGTATCAGCGGTTATCACATCAGGGAGGCCGGATCGACGGCAGTGCAGGAACTTGCCTTTACTCTCGCCGACGGCATCGCCTACACCCAGGCGGCCGTGGAACGAGGCCTTGATATCGACGAGTTTGCGCCTCGCTTCTCCTTTTTTTTCAACTCCCATCTCGATTTTTTTGAGGAGATCGCCAAATTCCGTGCGGCGAGGCGAATGTGGGCGAAGATCATGAAAGAGAGGTTCGGGGCAAGAGATCCCCGATCCTTGTGGATGCGTTTTCACACCCAGACGGCCGGCTGTTCCTTGACAGCGCAACAGCCCTACAATAACATCGTGAGGACGGCACTGGAGGCCCTTGCCGCCGTGTTGGGCGGGACACAGTCTTTGCATACGAATTCCTTGGACGAGGTCCTGGGCATTCCCACCGAAGAGGCTGCGACGATTGCCCTGAGAACCCAGCAGATCATTGCCGAGGAATCAGGCGTCGCCAATACCATCGATCCCATGGGAGGATCGTATTTCATCGAGGCCCTGACGGATCAAATGGAGGAGGAGGGTTTCGAAATCATACGGAAGATCGACGATATGGGCGGGATGCTCTCGGCTATTGAGAAGAGTTACCCTCAGAAAGAGATTGCTGACGCGGCCTATCTCTTCCAGAGGCAAATAGACGCAAATGAAAAGGTTGTGGTGGGCGTGAACAAATACATCACCGAAGAGGCCCTGCCCGTTGAACTCCTCGAAATCGATGAAGACCTTGAAAGGACTCAGGTGGAGAAGACGAATCGCATCAAGAATGACCGGGATAATCAGAAGGTCCGAGAGCGCCTTGAGGAAGTGGGTGAGGCCTGCAGCGGAGACCGGAACGTCATGGAGCCTGTTATCAGTGCGGTCAAGAGCCATGCCACCCTTCAGGAAGTTTGCGATGTCTTCAGGTCGGTTTTTGGGGAATACCGGGATCCCGGAATCTACTAGCAGGCGACCAGGGTCGATCCCGTCTATCCATCCGGACAAGAGGTGATTGGTGGCGGAAAGAAAACTCAGGGTGATGGTGGCCAAACCGGGCCTGGACGGTCATGACAGGGGGGCCCGGATTATTGCCAGGGCCTTTCGTGACGCCGGCTTTGAGGTGGTCTACACGGGCCTCCATCAGACACCAGAGGAGATCGTCCAGGCTGCCATTCAGGAAGACGTGGATATGATAGGCCTTTCGAGCCTGGCGGGCGCCCACAGGTACCTCTTTCCCAGGGTCGTGGAAGGCTTAAAGGAGCTTGGCGCCGGCGGCATTGTGGTCTGTGGCGGTGGAATCATCCCTGACCACGATATTCCGGGGCTAAAAGAGGCGGGCATTGCGGCCGTCTTCACGCCAGGGTCAAAGTTGGAAGAGATTGTTGAATGGGTTAAAAAGAATGTGAAAGCGAGGGTTGATTGAGAGCTATGTCTAATGCTGTAGAGAAGATCATTTCAGGAGATATCAGGACTGTAGCCAGGCTTATCCGGGATATCGATGACAAGGTGCCCGGGGTCAGGGAGACCCTTAAGGGCTTATATACCCATACAGGACGTGCCTATGTGATCGGCATTACGGGCGCCCCCGGCGTCGGCAAGAGCACCCTGGTCGATCAGATGGTGACCCGGTTGAGGAAAGAAGGAAAGAGCGTGGGCGTACTTGCCGTTGATCCGACCAGCCCTTTCAGCGGCGGGGCGATCCTTGGCGATCGCATAAGAATGCAGCGTCACAGCCTGGATGAAGGGGTTTTCATCCGTTCCATGGCAACGCGGGGCCACTTTGGAGGTCTCACCCAATCCACGCGGAGCGCCATCGATGTCCTCGACGCCATGGGAAAGGACTATATCATCGTGGAGACCGTTGGGGTGGGCCAAGA
Source organism: Pseudomonadota bacterium (assembly GCA_043806375.1). Taxonomy (GTDB): domain Bacteria; phylum Desulfobacterota; class DSM-4660; order Desulfatiglandales; family HGW-15; genus JAZDGZ01. The sequence continues at coordinate 11,582 of JAZDGZ010000198.1, forward strand.
CGAAGTGGACGTCGTCAAAACCGCTCAGACCACCGTTATCGTTGTCATCCCGGGGATGGGGGACGACATACAGGCCATCAAGGCCGGAATCCTCGAGATAGGGGATGTATTCGTGGTAAACAAGGCGGACAGGGAGGGGTCGGATAGGACCATCAACGACCTGAGGATGATGCTCGATATGAATCAGAGCAAATATAGTGAGGGGAGATGGAAGCCACCCATTCTAAAGGCGGAGGCCGTTCTTGACAAAGGGGTCTCCGAGCTCATGGAGGAGATTGAGAAGCACAGAGAATTTCTCTTTAAGTCGGCCGACGGCCCCAACCTTAGGAAAACCAGAGAAAAAATTCGGGAGGAACTGGCTGAAATGGTCAAGGACCGCCTTATTCAGGAGGTCCTTGACACTTTGCGCGAAAGCGGGGAGTTCGAAAAGGCCGTCGAAACCATCATGAGCGGAAAGGCGGATCCCTATACGGCATGTGATGATCTGGTCCTCCCCAAGTTGGGTCTCCTGAAAAAAGAGAGACCTTCATGAAACGCCTTCGTCATGGAAAGACCTGAGCCGTCAAGAGCGAGAAAGGGTGAATTAGAATCTCCATGCCCTCTCACCTATGGTGGATACGCCAGATCATTTTTACCTTGCTCGGTGGATTTTTTCTCCTCTTCGGGGTCCACCTGCTCATCTTGGCATACCATCTCAACGACCCTTTCGGGTTCATCATGACCTTCTTTGCCTCCAACCTGATGATCCTCATAAGCGCCGCCCTCTTGCTTGGTTTTATTGTCAAGATGATCGCCGCGTTCCGGGCTTCTGATAACAATATAAAATAATATTTTAAGGCTATTAATAGAAATAGTTAAAGTTGCATATCAGCAATATCCAAGGGAGGGAGAGCAATGGCGGTCAAAAGGAAATCATGGCCTCTCGGGAAAAGACTGATGAAAATGAGGAGAGAAAAGGGAATGACCCTCAAGGGTCTTGCCAATGAGACCGGTTTAAACACGACCCACATCTCCCAGATAGAAAAGGGAGAATCGATTCCGCCGGTAGCCGTGATACTGCAGCTGTCAAGGGCCCTGGGGATTGATTCAAGCATGCTCCTCAGGGAAGAAAGGACGCAGGCCGGTAAGCAATCCGCAGCAGACTACCAGAAGAGAACCGAAGATTATACCTATCAGACCCTCACCCCCGAGGCGCAAGACAAGCATCTGAAGGCCTTCAAGATATTCATTGACGCCAAGTCAGTCCATAAAGGGGTCAGTTACCAACATCTGGGGGAGGAGTTCATCTATGTGCTCAAAGGGAAAATCGAGGTGATGGTCGGGGAAAACAAGAATGTCCTTGTGCCCGGCGAGAGCCTCCATTTCAACTCTTCTCTCGTTCACAAGTTACGGAACCTGAGTGATGAAAAGGCCGAGCTTTTGGTGGTCCTTTACACCCCTTAGAGAAGGGAGTGAAAATGGCTTACGAACTGACAGAAGAGCAGAAGATGATCCGCGCGATGGTGAGAGACTTTGCGAGGGCGGAGATCTTGCCCTCCGCATCAGAGCGAGACAGGGCCGAGACATTTCCGGCAGATATTCTGGCAAAAATGGGGGAATTAGGGCTGATGGGCATGAATGTCCCGCAAGAATACGACGGGGCAGGGGTGGACACGATCAGCTATTCTGTAGCCCTTCAAGAGGTGGCTTATGCCTGTGCCTCCACCGCCGTGATCATGTCCGTTCACAACTCGGTGGCTTGTGGCCCCGTTTTTCTCTTCGGCTCGGATTATTTGAAGGAGACCTATCTGAAACCCCTGGCAAGGGGTGAGATGATCGGCTCTTTTGCCCTTACGGAATCCGGCGCCGGCTCGGACCCTGCCAATCAAAAGGCGAAGGCCGTCAGGGACGGGGACAGTTATGTGATCAACGGCACCAAGATCTTCATTACCAGCGGGAAAAACTCCGGCCTGACGGTCGTCACGGCGTACACAAACAAGCAAAGAAGGCACAGAGGGATCAGTGCATTTCTCATAGAAAAGGGAAGACCAGGCTTTTATGTGGGAAAAGAAGAGGACAAGATGGGTCTTCGAGCCTCGGACACGGTGGAACTCATTTTTGAGGACTGTCGCGTGCCTGCAGAGAATCTTTTGGGAAACGAGGGGGACGGGTTCATCATTGCCATGACATCCCTTGATGGGGGCCGGATTGGTATCGCCTCGCAGTCCGTCGGCCTGGCACAGGCCTGCTTGGATGCGGCCGTCGGATATGCGAAGGAGAGGATTCAATTTGGAAAGCCCATTTCCGAGTTCCAGGCTATCCGCTGGATGATCGCGGATATGGCGATTCAGATCGAGGCGGCCCGACATCTCACTTTCCACGCGGCCGCCATGAAGGACCGGGGGGAGAATTTTACCGCAGCAGCCTCCATGGCCAAGGTTTTTGCCTCAGAAATGGCCAACGCGGTGGCCTACCAGGCCCTTCAGGTACACGGGGGGTACGGATATATCAAGGAATTCCCGGTTGAACGGTACTATCGCGATGC
>JAZDGZ010000199.1:0-21203 GCA_043806375.1 Pseudomonadota bacterium
CGCATCCCTGGTAATGCCTGCCGCTGCAAGGGTCCGAGCCCCCTTTCCCTCCTTTTCGTCCAGTACGGCCAGAAGGATATGCTCCAGGCTCACGTACTCGTCTTTCATCTGCTGGGCCTCTTCAGAGGCATGATCCAGGACCGCCTTGGCCCTGGGCGAGATATAGACCTGGCCCGCACCGCCTCCGGATACACTGGGCATTCTTTCCAGAATCGACTCGACCTCCTTTATGAGCTGGTTCTGGTTTGCCCCGATCTTCCCGAGGATCGGGGGAATGACCCCTTCCTTTTGCTCCAGAATGGCCCTGAGCAGGTGCTCGGGTTCTATCTGTTGATGGCCGAACCTATCGCCCAGTTGTTGGGCGCTTTGAATCATTTCCTGCCCTTTGAGGGTAAATTTATCGAAACGCATTTTTCAGTCCTCCCGAATCACAACGCTTCGATGAAGCGTCTATATTTTTGAGCTTTTATTCAGCTTTTCTTTAATGCTTTTAAACGACTTAAAATTAAGCTTACTTGGGGCCATTGTCAAGAAAAGGGGGCTGTTTATCTCTTTCTCCAGCCGAGGAAATTGTGAGAGAATATCAGTTACATTTTTTACCAGGCAGTAGGACACAGAGGGGTTTTTGCCTATCGGGAGGTACCGATAGGCAAAAATATCCTGCCTTTGATCCGCTCCTTAAACCCAATACCCTAAAGGACCAGCCCATGGACGATACGCAGTTTCACCGGCTCTTGGAATATTTTGACCTGTCCTGGGCCGGGTACCGGAAGGTGAGAAAGGGCGTTAAGAAACGCATCGCCCGGCACATGGAGGGTCTGGGATGCCACACCATGGCTGAGTACCTTCTCACCCTGGACGGGCACCCGGGCATGAGGTTGGAGTGCGAGCGATTGATGGCCGTCTCCATCAGCCGCTTTTTCCGCGACCAAACTCTGTGGCAGACCCTTGAAAATAAGATCTTCCCGGAGATCTTGAAAAGAGACGTGGACCCTGTGCGGAGCTGGTCGGCCGGGTGCGCCTGCGGGGAAGAGGTGTACAGCCTCAAGATCGCGTGGGAGAGACTGCGAGCCGGACACGGTCAAATGCCGTCCCTCCAAATCCTGGCCACAGACTTGAATCCCCTCTACATCGACCGGGCAAAGGCCGGCATCTATCCCCGAAGCAGCCTGAGAGAAGTCCCCGAAGAGATAAGACCCGCCTACTTTGAACGCCAGAGGGCAAAGGGCCATTTTGCCGTGCAGGCCTTTCTCAAGGACGGGATCACATGGAAGGAACACCACCTCCTCTCAGATCCGCCGGAAAGGGATTTTCACCTCATCCTGTTGAGAAACAATCTCCTGACCTATTATAAAGATGACGTCATCGATCGTGCCCTGAAAGGCGTTGCAGCCTGCTTGACACCGGGAGGATACCTGATCATCGGCACCCACGAAAAAATCCCCTCCCTGCCCGCAAATCTCGTTCCCTTGAAAGACCACGCCAGCATCTTTCAAGATCGACAGTGAAGCTCCGATTAGTCCTTCATTTAAGCGGACAAAGCAGATCTTCCGTTGAACCCCTATAGGTCCAGACAATAAAAAATCATTTGAGAGAAAAAAAGACATGATGATTTAGGATTAATGTCCCCACCTCCACATGACTGCCCCATACAGAAGGCAAACACCCACAACATCATGGACTGGCTTTATCCTTGACGCACAAGGGTGAATCCCCTATAGTCCGAGTCCGAAAGAGGAAGTTCGTATCACCCTATCGCCTCGTCATCACCTCACCCGATCCGCACGTTCGTGGAGGATTGGCAGCTGGGACTGGAGACACGCCTTTAACGGGAAGGATTTTGCCAGTTTGCTGCTGGAGGATCACTGTCGTTCTGGCGTATTTCAAACAGCCAGGTTCTGTGGCTGAGCCGGGGCGCCATACAAGAAAAAACATTGTTTAAACGATAACTCTCAACGCGCCAGATATATGGCGTGAAAAAACAATGAATATCACACATGTCGATTGCGATGTTCTGATCATTGGGAGTGGGATCGCCGGGCTCAGGGCGGCCCTCGAAGTCTCCAGATTGGGAAAAAAGCCCCTGTTGGTATCCAAGGCCCCCCTGGGAAAGGCCAACAATACCTATCTGGCAGGGGGGTTGTTCGCCTTTGGCGCACAGGAGAGTGTCCGGCTAAAACACATTGCCAAGACACTGAAGAGCGGCAGGGGCCTCAACGACCTGCAACTTGTGGAGACATTTGCCAGGGAGGCGCCCGCCATGGTCCGGGAACTTCAGGAGATGGGCATGGGGGGTGTCCTTCACGAAATGGGGCTGGTCACCCGGCAGGCCACCCTCATCGGAGGTCCCGGAATCACGCCCCCCCTTGTCCGCGCCTGTGAAGAAAGGCGCGTCCCATTCCTCACAGGCATGATGGTCACCGACCTGATCATTGCAGACGGGGCCTGCCGCGGGGCCATTGGATTTCACAAGCGAACCGGTGAGGTGTTCGGGTTCCGCGCAGGGGCGGTGCTTCTTGCCACAGGGGGTGCCGGCTCAATCTACTGCCAGAACAACAATGCGCCTGGAATTACGGGGGACGGCTATTCCCTGGCCCTGAGGGCTGGAATGGAACTCATGGACATGGAGTTCGTACAGTTCTACCCCATGGTCCGTTCCAAAGGGGGGTTGGCGAGAACGATTGTCCCGGCAGTGCTCGCGGACCTGGGAACCATCACCAACAGGCTGGGTGAAGACCTGAAGGCAAAGTACGACCTTCGAGAGAAACCCATCGCCCTGGCCTCCAGAGATCGCTTTGCACAGGCCCTGTTCAGGGAGATCTCACAGGGAAACGGGGTGGAGGGTGGGATTTCACTCGATCTCAGACACGTGGACAATGCCAAGATCCCTTTTGAAGAAACCGCCAGGGAAAGCCTCAGGAGAAATTTTCACTATGACAGAGAACCCATAAAGATTGCGCCTGCCTGCCACCATACCATGGGGGGAGTCCCTATTGATGCGTCAGGAGGGACCGCCATGACAGGCCTCTTTGCCGCAGGGGAGGTGGTGGGCGGCATTCACGGTGCAAACCGGATGGGCGGCAATGCCCTGTCCGAATCCCTGGTGTTCGGGGCCCTCGCAGCAAGGTCGGCTGTTGCCAAGGCCGATTCCCTATCCCCGCTTCCCCGGTTTGAGACCCTGGCCAAGGAGACCGTACAAGAGACATTCAGTCCGGCGATGGGAAACCCTAAGAATCCATCAATGGCACGCACAATCATGGGGCGGCTGGGACGAATTCTCTGGGATCGGGCCGGGATCGTGCGCAGCGAAGACTCTCTGAAGCAGAGTATGGGCGGGATTGAGGGCATCCTGAGGGAGCTGGAAGGGCAGCAGGCAAGCCATCCCAGGGATTTTTGCAGTATCCTTGAGTGCAGAAATGCCGCCCTTTGCGGCATGGCCATCACTGTATCGGCCCTCAAAAGGACCGAGAGCAGGGGCTCGCACTTCAGGGAGGATTTTCCCGAAGTCCGTGAAGAATGGCGGAAGCATGTCTATGTGCAAATAAAACAGGGCATTCCCGAAGTATCCCGTGTTGCTCCTCTCAATGATTAACAAAGTGCGTGCAAAAGATTATAGGCATTTTATGAATTTTCCGACCTAGAGCCCTGGATGAATGCCCACCTCACCCCCATCCTTACCCGCTAGGCGGGTTCACCCTCCCCCTTTCAGCCTTCCTATCCACAGCTGCTACAGCGAAGGGGGCCAAGGGGGAGGAGGACTTTTTTGTTGCGCGGAATCTGTTCCGCTGACAAGAAACGTGATCTCATTTGGAATGTCCCAGGGCTTTTTTCCCCTTGAACCATTTTGAACTTGACATGAGATGAATCGTCCCATAGGTTTTCATAAGGAAAATGCAGTTTACATATGCAAACTCTTTCTGAGGGTCCCATGGTCAAGTCTGCAGGCAGGGTCATTCAAATCCTCGAAACTGTCGGAGGAACCAGGAACGGAATCAGCAATGCCGAGCTCTCTGCAGCCCTCAATATTCCCAAGGGCAGCCTCTCATTACTTCTCGCAGACCTCGTGGCCCATGAGTTCCTTTCCCAGCGCAAGGAGGACAGACGGTATGTTCTGGGCCCTCAAATCGTCGTCCTTGCCGGCAAATTCCTGACGGATCTGGATATCGTGCAGCTGGGGCGCCCCATTGTCCATGAGGTGATGACCAGAACGGATGAGTCCAGCGCTCTGGCCGTGAGAAAAGGTTTTGACATACTTATCGTTTATGGAGAGAACTCCTCCCAGCCCCTCAAGCGTTCCATAGAGATCGGCTTCCGTGCCCCCATGCACATTACTGCCGGTGGAAAGGCCATCCTGGCGCACCTTCCGGAGGATCTGCTGGAGGAGTATTTTTCATCGGCGCCACTTGCCGCACTGACACCTTCCGCCATCACTGATCCTGAAGTCCTGAAAAAGGAATTGGGCGCCATAAAATCCGGCGGCGTTTCCTATTCCCGTGAAGAGCAATATAAAGGGCTCATTGCCATGGCCGCCCCTGTTTTCGACCTGTATGCGACTGTGGTGGGTGCTGTTCTCGTCACACTGCCGAGTATCCGTTTTGCTCCGGAAAAAGAGAGGGTCATTGCAGCGGCAATTCTGGAAGGGGCGGAAAGACTCTCCCGCCTCATGGGGTATGACTTTTTCTCGGGCGACACTGAGAAAGGCCCGTTGGGCCGGAGGGGAATGCCAGGGAAAAAGCCGGCCAGCGCCTGAATGCACATCATGGACCCGGCATTCTCTAAAACAGATGTCAGGCACCCAAGGAGAGGATAAATGGGGAAAGTTGCGAGATATACGCAGGAATTGATCAACGCCTATGTGGAAAAGGGGTATTGGACCCGGGATCTTACGGTCGACTTCTGGGAGAGGAACGCGGAACGCTATCCTGATGATGAGGCGCTCGTTGATTCCCGGTTTCGATTGACCTGGGCCGAAGGGGTCAAGATGATCCACCGGTTAACGGCTGCGTTCCTGGATCTGGGCCTCAAAAAGGACGATGTCATTCTCTGCCAGCTTTACAACAGTGTGCCCTTGAGCCTGACCCGGCTGGCCTGTGAAAAGGCAGGGCTTCTGGTGGCCATTGTGGGCACGAAATTCCGTGAAACGGAAATCGCTGCGGTACTGGGAAGGACCGAGGCGGTAGGCGCCGTCTTTCCCGTCCGATTCGGACGTTTTGACTTCTTCAAGATGTTCTCTGGGATGCAGCAGAGGTTCGCCCACCTCAAACACCTGTTTGTAGTAGGCGATGATATCCCTTCAGGGGGACTCTCCTTTCATGAGATTGTTGAGACCCCTTCACCGAGGGAAGGCGATAAGGGTCTTGATCGACAGAAGTTTGAGCCCTTTGAATTTACAGAGATCACCACCACGAGCGGATCCACGGGTATTCCCAAGTGCGTGGAATGGGTGGGCTCGGCCAGACTGGCCACGGGACGGGAATACATCAAGGACATGGGAATGACCCGACAGGATGTGGTCGCAGCCGTCAGTCCTTCCATTTCCGGGTCTGCAGAGACGCTGGTGCATCGCACCCCCCCGCAGGTGGGGGCCAAGACGGTGATGCTTGAGCATTTCACGCCGGAGGAGGCCTGCCGTCTTATCCAGGTGGAACGTGTGACGGCAGTGGGGGCGGTACCCACCCATCTGGTAAGACTGGTCGAGTTCCCAGGCCTCAAGGACTACGACCTGAGTTCCCTCAGATTCATACAGGTGAGCGGCGGAATGCTGGCATACCACCTGGGAGTGGAGACAGAGGCCAAACTGGGGTGCAAGGTGATTCAAGGGTATGGGGGTATGGATATCGGGGCGGTGGCAAGCGGGTATCTGGATGCCCCTCAGGAGATACGGCTCAAGAGCGTGGGCAGAATACTGAGAGGCAATGAGGCCGCTCTCCTTGATCCGGATACCGGGGAAGAGGTCCCCAAGGGCGGCGTCGGGCTGGTGACCGTCGAGGGTCCCCATTGTGTGGGGGGCTATTTCCGTGATCCGGAAACCACTGCCCAGTCCCGAATAGACGGGAAATTCAATATGGGTGATCTGGGAACCATTGATGAAGAGGGCAATCTCTATCTCAGGGGTCGTGTGAAGGATGTCATTATCCGTGGCGGACAGACCATCTATCCCAAGGAGATTGAAGAACTGCTCGTGGAGCACCCAAAGGTTTCTGAAGCGGCCCTGGTTCGTATGCCCGATGAGGAGATGGGAGAGAGGGCATGCGCCTTTGTGGTGACCAAAAAGGGACAGGTCTTCACCTTTGATGAGATGTCTTCATTTTTCAGGGAAAGGCAGGTTGCGCTTTATAAAATTCCGGAAAGACTGGAACTGACCCATGAACTTCCGCTCGTTGCGGGCGGCAACAAGATCAATAAGAGCCGGCTCGAGGAAGAGATCAAAACGAAACCGGCTTCCCATCAATAGAAAGGAAAAACCATGGGACTGAAGATTGATGTTTTTACCCATTTTGCACCACCGCGGTACCGTGAAGCCCTCGCAAAAAAGGTTTCCCAAAAAAAACCCTACATGGTGCTACCCCTTTCCCTGACTCCCGCCATCAATGATATTGAGGCGCGCCTGCGCATCTTGGAAGGCTTCGAGGATTATGCCCAAATACTGACCCTGGCGGGTCCTCCCCTGGATGCCGTGGTTTCTCCCGGGGACGGGGTGGACCTGGCAAAGATCGTCAATGACGAAATGGCGGAACTGCAATCAAAATATCCCCATCGTATTGTGGGCGCCATGGCCACCCTTCCCATGCACAATATGAAGGCTGCGCTCAAGGAAGGAGAAAGGGCCATTCTGGACCTTGGGTTGCGGGGGGTCCAGATTCACAGTTCCATATCGGGCAAGGCCCTGGACCAGGAGGATTTTTTCCCTTTTTACGAGATGATGAATGAATTCAACCTCCCCATTCTCATCCATCCCATACGCAGGATGGACACGCCCGACTATGCCGGCGAAGATCATTCCCGTTACTGGATCTGGCAGGTCCTGGGCTGGCCCTATGAGTCCAGCGTCATGATGACCCGGCTGGCATTCAGCGGCATCTTTGACCGCTATCCCGATCTAAAGATCGTGATCCATCACTGCGGGGCCATGATCCCCTTTTTCAGCGAGCGCATTGATGGGTGTTATGATTACGCAGAGGTCTTTTTCAAGACCAAATATACGCGAAAACTGAGGAAACCCATTCTGGATTATTTCAGGATGTTCTACGGGGATACGGCCATTCATGGCTACACCCCCGGGCTCATGTGCGGATACGATTTTTTCGGGGCAGACCACATCCTCTTTGCCACGGACATGCCCCACGACAGTCAGGGGGGGGTGAAGTACATTCGGGACACCATCGCCGGGGTCGAGCGTATGTCCATCTCGGAATCGGAAAAAGAACAGATTTTCAGAGAGAATGCCAGGCGTATTTTTCGCCTGCCCGTCTGAAGTGAAATGTCCCCGCGTTGAAACGCATTGTATTCTGGAATTTTGCGTAACAACGAAAAAATGCAAATTTTAAAGGAGGCAAAAACATTATGGCTTTTGATGATTTGAGGAGTTTTCTGGAGAAACTCAAACAAGAAGGGCAGTTTGTGGAGATCAAAAAAGAAATGGAAAATGGATTTGAGGTCTCCGCCCTGGGATGGGAACTCTCCGAGAGGGGAGGGGGTCCGGCCATTCGGTTCAAGATCAAGGGTTATGATACGCCGGTGGTGGCCAACGCCCAGGGAACCCTTCAGCGCAATGCCATGGCCCTTGGTCTTGAGCCCGCCGACACCATGGAAAAGAATTTTGTGCTGATCCGCAACCGTGTGGCAGAGGCCCTGGCCAATAAAGATACCTGGATCAAACCCAAAACCGTGGCCAGTGCCCCGTGCCAGGAAGTGGTCATCACCGGGGATGAGGTCAACCTGAAAAAACTCCCCATTATAAAATGGAACAGGATGGACGGCGGACCCTATATTACCCTGCCCAATGTCATCACAAGGGACCAGGTCAACCCCAAATTTGGCCGCAACAACGGCATGTACCGAGCTATGATCCATGATGAGAAGACCACGGGCATTATGTGTGTTGCCACCCAGGACATCGGTATCCATGTGGCCCGGGCCCGTGCGGCAGGACTGAAAACCATGCCCGTGGCCATTGCGGTAGGGCTGGATCCAGTCATCAACATGGTGGCCTGCTGCAAGATGGGTTCATTTATGGATGACGAGTTTGAACTCGCCGGGGCATTGCGCGGTGAGGCAGTGGAGATGGTCCAGTGCAAAACCATTGACCTGGATGTTCCGGCCCATGCGGAGTTGATCCTGGAAGGGGAATTGGGCTTGAATCCGGATGAATGCAGGTGGGAGGGAACCTTTGGGGAATGGATGGGATATTTTGAGGAGAGTATGATGTGTCCGGTCTTTAATGTGACGGCCATCACCCATCGCAAGGACTGGATGTACCAGATGTGCACCCTCGGCCACGAACGCAGTGATGGCGATCTCTGGAAAATTCCCATGCTGCAGGCCAATAACTACAATTTCCTCAAAACCGCGGTTATCGGATTTCGCGATTACTACGCCCCCATAAGTTCCAGGGGCTATAAGGCGGTGGTGCAAATCGAGAAACGTTTTCCCGGCTGGGGCAAGCAGGCGATCCTCGCCTACCTGGGCTCGGGGCAGGGATTTGCTGCAGCCAACTATGTGGTGGTGGTAGACACGGATATTGACATCTATAATCAGGAGATGGTGGACTGGGCCATTGCCACGCGTGTGGATCCGGCAAAGGATGTGATCATCATCCCGGAGGTGGGGGTCTACCCCCTGAATCCGGCGGCTTCCAACCGGAGTGAATCGGGTGACACGGGTTTTACGGAATTTGCCTACATCGGAAAGATGGGCATTGACGCCACCAAGAAGACGGCCATGGAAAACCGTCGGCCCACCGGGATTCCCATAAAGCCTGACGCGGAAGACCGCAAACGGGTGCTGGACAACTGGAGCGCTTACGGGTTGGACGGGTGGTAGTCCCTTCCACTTCAAAAGTGGGTGGGCGAGGGTGCACGTTATCCGTGCCCTGCAGATTACTGTGAACAGGGCCTTTAGCTTCCTTGCAATTCAATCAATGTCTGTTGGTGGAGGTTTTTTCAACCATAAATCACTCAAAATAGAGGAGGGAAAAAATGAAAAGGCAAATTCACCGAACAGTATCCATTGGAGTCTTTGCAATCTTGGTCATCATGCTTTCAACAGCGCCCCGGGTCACAGCAGAATCCCTGCCCAAAAAAATCGTCCTTGGAGGAAATCCGCCAGGATCTCTGTTTTATGTGATGGCAGCGGGTATGGCCAAAGTTATCAGCGCACACACCCCCATGAAGGTCGAGGTATTTCCCCAGGGGGGGACCGTATGGTACCCCATGCTGGAGAGCAGGGAAGTAGACTTCGGAATTAACGTTCCTGGAGATATCCTCACTGCCTATACAGGGGAGGCCATTTATAAGGAACCGACTAAGGGGAAAGGCTTTGACTTGAGAACCCTCATGCTCGGAAGCCCTCTTATGGTCGGCCTTCTCGTGCCTGATAATTCAGCCGTAAAAGGCGTCAAGGATATCAGAGGCAAGAGAATCCCCGTCGACTACGGCGCTTTTTATTCCGCCACGCTCACTGTTCGCGCTTTGCTCGCCAACGCCGGCCTAACCGACAAAGACGTGAAGGGGCTCACCGTAACCACCTATGATGCCGGGGTTCGTGCCTTGATAGAAGGGAGAGCGGATTTGGCTATGGGATCTGTGGGGAGCGGCATAACGCAGGAACTGAAAACGGCGAAAGGCGCGCACTATCTTGATGTGGATACCTCAGCGGAAGCGGTTGCCAAAATGCGGGAGGTCCACCCTGGCTATTATCCCATCAAGGCGAAACCCGGTCAGGCGGGCTTGGTCAAGGAAACGATGCTTATGGGCAAGGATATTACCCTGGTCGCCGGTATGCATGTCTCTGATGATATGGCCTACCACATCACAAAAGCGTTATGGGAAAACTACAAGGAAATGGCCCCGGTTCATCCCAGCCTCAAACTATGGACATCGGACAGGTTCGCTTCTACCCGTGCGGTGGTACCCTATCACGAAGGTTCCATCAAGCTGTATAAAGAAAAGGGGGCGTGGACCAAAGAACTCGAGGAACACCAGAAGAAACTCCTTGCCATAAAATGATTTTTTGGCGAAACTTCCCCTCCCGCGAAGTTTCGCCGAAAAAAATAGGATGGCCCATATGGCTGCTCGCGATAGAGAGGCATCATCAATCCCCGCCCCGAAGTTCAGACGACCCAAGGGTATCGTCGGCCTTCTCGGGAGAATCACGCTCGGCATCATTCCCATTATTGGAACGGTTTATGTAACCCATATTCCCGAATACCTGAACATAGCGATTTATAAGGAACAGTACCTGGCCTTTGTGTTGTCCCTTCTACTCCTTTCGACCTACCTTACCGTTCCCGCATCAAAGGCCGCATCGAGAGAGAAGGTCCCCTGGTACGACGCAATCCTCGTTATCCTCACGATAATAACCGGCGGCTATGTCGTCCTTTTTTATCCGAAAATTATTCCTACCATCGGGTACTTGATGACCCATCGGATCATCATGGGCGGGATCATGATCATCCTGGTTCTCGAGGCTGCAAGGCGCCTTACGGGTTGGCCTATCGTAATTATTGGAGTTATCCTAATCCTCTATACGGCCTATGCCTACCTCCTCCCCGGTGTTTTGAACACCAGATCGATTCCATGGGGCCGTGTGCTCTCCAACCTGTATTTGTCTCCAGGGTCCCTTTTCGGAATTCCTTTGGGCGTCGTCGGAACCATTGTGTTCAGTTTTATTTTTTTCGGCCGCCTGCTCTTTTCCGTCGGCGGGGGAAGGTTTTTATCCGACCTTGCCCTGGCCATCATGGGCAGATACAGAGGAGGGCCGGCCAAAGTGGCAATTCTTGCCAGCAGCCTTTTTGGATCCCTTTCGGGGAGCGCCTCGGCCAATGTAGCGATGACCGGGATCATCACGATCCCCTTAATGAAAAAAACCGGCTACAAGCCTCATATCGCCGCAGCCATTGAAGCCGTGGCTTCCACAGGCGGTTTGATCATGCCGCCCATTATGGCGGCAACGGCTTTCATTATGGCCGAATTTCTGGATGTCCCCTATACAACGGTGGCCATTTCCGCCCTTATTCCGGCGCTCCTGTACTATGTGGCGGTCTTTGCACAGGTCCACCTCGAGGCGGTGAAGGAAGGTCTCAGGGGCCTTTCTCCCGAAGAAATCCCGTCCATGAAGACCGTGCTGAAACAGGGTTGGGTCCATTTTATACCCGCAGCCGTACTCCTCTACTGCATGTTTATTCTTTTTATGGAGCCTTCCGCTGCTGCCCTTTTCGCCGTGGCAACGACTGCTGTAGCAGGTCTTTTCAAAAAGGACACCCGTACCTTTCTCATCAAGAATGCCTGGACCATACTGGAGGATACCGGTAGGGGCCTGCTGGAAGTGGGCATCATCTGCGGGGTCGCGGGGCTGGTTATAGGATCCATCTCCCTGACCGGCCTGGGTCTCTCCCTCTCCGATGCCCTCGTGACGTTATCCGGAGGCAATGTTTTTATTTTGCTTTTATTGGCAGCGGTCGGCGCTATTATTTTGGGCATGGGAATGCCCGTGACGGCAACCTATATCATGCTGGTAATCCTCATTGCCCCGGCTCTCATTGCGCTGGGCATCGAACCCCTTGCGGCCCACCTCTTCATCATGTACTTCGGCGTCATGTCCTTTCTTACACCGCCTGTAGCCATCGCGGCCTATGTTGCGGCAAGCATAGCCCGCTCGGACCCCATGAAAACCGGTTTTGCCGGGGTACGTTTGGGCATTATCGCCTATGTGGTGCCCTTTGTCTTTGCCCTTTCTCCCAGCCTGATCCTTATCGGTTCTGTCGGGGATATTTTGCTGCACGTCATTACCGCCTTTCTGGGGACCGTCGTATTGGCGGTGTCTTTTGTTGGGTATCTGTTCGATCGCATCGGCGCCATCAAAAGGATTCTGCTGGCAATCGGCGCCCTTTTGCTCATATCTCCAAAGATCATGAGCGCGATCATCGGTCTGGTCATTACTGTCCCCATTTTCTTCTGGGAAGCAAAGAAGGCTGGGTATTTGGGTTTCACAAAGGAGATAAAAGACGATGACGGTAAGAATTAAATCCTGGTTCCATACCAGTCCGGGGGATACTGTCATCCTTTTCCTCTTTAGTGTAAGAGATGGTCGTGATTTATTGACATTCCGGTCCGGTTATTCTTTTTCACGAGTCAATAATTCAAAGCGCCTCTCTCCTCCTCTATTTTGCACCCCTACAGAGAGTGACGGCTAGCTTGGCGCCTGAAGGATACTAGATCATCGGCGCCCACGAAAAAATCCCCTCCCCGCCCGCGAATCTCATTCCCTGGAAAAACCATGCCTGCATTTTTCAAAATCGACAGTAAAGTTCCGATCAGTCCTTTATTTAGGCAGACAAAGTAGATCTTCCCTTGAATCCCTAGCGGGCATAACCGCCGAAATCCCTTGACAAAACAAGTTGTTTTTGGCCAATTGAGGGCACATTTTTCATATTCCAGCCGGTCAAAAAACCTCTTGACAAAAGGTATCAATTGATACTATTTTAAAAATGCAGAGACACAGGCCATCTCATAAAGAACTTAGTAACAAAATCAGGGAAGCGAAAGATGAAAACAAAAGTGCTTGATTGTCCGAATGGGCATGGAAAAATGCAGGTCAAAAAGTTACAGAAGTCCGTAACTTTTCGTGGTGAGGCCATAGCATTGCCGGTTGAGCACCATGTATGTAAAGTTTGTGGGTTGGAAGCCGGCTCCATTGATCAAGCAGCTAAGACTCAAAGAAAAATTTCAGATGCCTACCGCAGCAAGGTCGGTTTGCTGACAGGGGAAGAAATACGCGAAGGGAGGAAAAAGCAGAGGTCGAGCCAGGCCGAATTTGCAGAGCGACTCGGTGTCGGCATAGCAAGTATAAAACGGTGGGAAGGAGGCTTGATCCAGACCAGATCAATGGATCGGTCACTCCGTATGGCACTTGAGGGGAAAATAGTCGGAGACAGCAATACAGGAAACCAGGTTTTTTCCATACCGAGGGTGAAGTTGGTCTTGAGGAAATTTGAGTCCTGCCTGAAGAAGAGTCTGCTTGAAGAAAATGACAAGATGCTTTATGCAGCCAAGTACCTGTGGTACGCCGATATGGTCGCCTTCAGGGATCTTGGCCGAAGTCTTACGGGAGCAACATATGCCGCACTACCGCTTGGACCTCAGCTTAACAACTATCGGGACCTTATTGATCATATTCTGAAGGCTGATGAAACCAGTGCTGAACGCCTTACCGAGGAAGAAGAGAGGATCATAGGCAGAGTTTCAAAGGTCTTTCCAAGAAAGAAGATGGTTTTCGATGCCGCTCACCAAGAGGACATTTGGAAAACAAAGGCTGTTGGTGCGCTTATTCCCTATTCGGATGCCTCAGAGCTGAAGACTATATGAACCCAATGAACCCACGCCATGTGGGAGGCGTGGACCTCAAATCCTTAACAGCGCGTAACGTCTTGACAAGAGACAATCTTTTTGCCATGTTACCCCTCAGCCAACAAAAAGATGCTAACCCTTAACCAGAGGGTGCCATGGACTGATTATTTGAACCCCATTTCTCAACCAGAGAGGTGGGGTTTTATCGTTTTGATCCGCGGTTATTGACTTATTTGGGTAATTTTGAATTTCGGAGATCTCAAGGTTTGTTCTCGAAATCATAAAAAACTGAAAGCTATTCAAAGTCAGCCATATGGCAAGAATAGGAAAGCGACCCTTTTAAATCTATAGCTTCATTTGGCCTATCGGTTTTGGCGGCAAGACGCGAGTGCGGTCTCCAGCGTTTAACTTGACGATAATAAACATATTGGTTATTATTGCCTTATGATTCGATCCTTCCGCTGCAAAGAGACGGAGAAGATATTTCAGCGAGTGTTCTCAAAGAAATTCCCAAGGGACATACAGCAACGTGCGTTCATGAAACTCAATGCCATAGATTCCGCCATCGGTATTGAGGATTTGCGGCTGCCGGGGTCCAACTACCTTGAGGCCCTGAAGGGTGACAGAAAGGGCCAATGGAGCATCCGGATCAATAATCGCTGGCGTATTTGCTTTGAATGGCGTGGCGGGGATGCAGAAAGGGTCGAAATTGTCGATTATCATTAAGGAGCTTGCCATGGAGAAGGCGAAGATCGCACCCGTACACCCGGGGGCCTATTTGAAGGAGGTGCTGGATGATTTGGGAATCTCCCAGTACAGGCTTGCAAAAGATTTGGGGGTTCCCGCGATGCGGATCAATCATGTCGTGAACGGCCGGCGACCCATGACGGCAGAGCTTGCCCTTCGGCTCGGGCGCTACTTTGAGCAGAACCCGAGGTATTGGCTGAATTTGCAGGCCCGTTACGACATGGATGTTGCCGAAGATGCCCTGTCGGACGAGATCTCCCGGGAGGTGCATCCACGAGAGTCCAACTCACCGTACAGAATTTGAGGTCTCATTCGGGGACCAATCTGTCAGGGCGGGCCTCTCTCTCGCTTTCTTTGGATGGTTCTTCAGAAGAGACTGACGATCCGGACCATCTATCCTGAACAACCATCTGCAAGTTCCTGAAACCTTCCTTTTGGGTGGGTAGTACTGAATCGGCTCCTGGATAGATTCACCCAGAAGAGGGACTATCCGACGACCTCCTTAGAGCGCTGAAGTTGGCAAGAATCCTTTGCTCGCCGTCAGATGGGTCAGAAATTCCCCGACCCCTATATCTTGCAGTTGGCTAAAGAGCGACATCGTTCACGTTTCTCAACCCCGGTTACTGATCACTGGATCATATCCGGACATTTGGATTGTTTTGCGTTCCTGATGTATGGGGATATTATCTCCATGATCGTTGAGAGTTGAGCGGGTTCGGATCTAGATATCTGCATTTCCGGCATGGCCTCTGGGGGAAAGGCTCGTCGGGAAAAATGATACGCGAACCTTGACAAATCTGAGTCAATGTGTGAGCCTTAGCCCGGAATCAGCCATCTGTTAACCAACCACAGAGGGTAGCCATGGCTCAAAGTCCGAGACCCCATTTCTCAAGATAAAGAGATGGGGTCTTGTCATTCTAGGATTACGGTTTCCACTTATTTGGGAAGTCTTAAATCGACCGATTTTCAAGTATTGTGATGCTAATCGTAACAAAATGAGGACCATTCAAAGTCAGCCATAATGCAAGCTAACGTGAAATTCACGGTTCATGGGTAATGTTTGGGATTTAAGGCGAGCTCTTTTCTAGGCGATACTCCTATCTCATATTCTAACCATTCTGATTGCCAGCCTTTTTTGAAAATCAGCCGTGCCACCATTGACTTTCCAAAACCGACCCTTACATTAGGGATACATTGATTGCCACCAGATTCAATACAGATTAAATAAACCATGAGATGGCTAAAAACCTCCAAAGGTTATGCTAAAAAAAGGATTCTGTAGTGGCAATTAAACAAAGGCTTCTCGGATGTACGTGCGAAGAAGGTATCGGCATTTCAGGAAGCCATTATTAAAGGCAGGGTCATCAAGGCTCTGCCCTTTTTTTTCTCCAGGTTCTTTCCCGGCCATCGACCAAACCGCCTGCCCACCCTGATAGGTTCAAGACCGAACTTCAAAACCCTCTTTTCACCACCCGAATATCGCTGGCTCATTTCAAGATAAACTTTGTTTATTATATCAGAATGTTAGCCTTTCATTACAGGTCGCAACAGCGCGACAGAATACCCAAAAATTTCTATATCTTTTCTTGACAGTACTCCTACATTGTAGTATTAATCAACCGACATTGTAGCATTTCCGGACACGCTGTTTTCGGTTCAACGGGTTCCCCCGAGGGAGGGACCAGCAAGGGGGGAAACCTGGGGATTTTGCTCTGCGCCGGGGACCCGCGCTTTACCCTTCACTTGGAGTCTTGTGTCTTACGGTGCGTTTGTGTAACCGCATTACCTGCTTACGAGAGATTTATTCGTAACGCACAAAATGAATATCAAAATAGGGAAGGAGACAAAAATGAAGAAAATCCTGGTGCTGGGTTCTGGTGCAGCCGGAACCATGGTTGCAAACAAGCTGCAGAAACGGATCGGTGATAATGGATGGCAGGTCACGATCCTGGACAATGACGAGTTCCACCATTATCAACCCGGATGGCTTTTTATTCCTTTCGGTGTCTACAGAGCCGAAGACTGCGTTAAGACCAAGAGGGAGTTCATTCCCAAAAACGTGAATTTTGTGCTCGATGAGGTGGTTAGCGTCGACACTGACAAACGCAAAGTTGAAGGGAAAAAGGGTCACTATGATTACGATTGGCTGGTCATCGCTACGGGTTGCCGGATAGCCCCGGAAGAGGTGGAAGGGATGATGGATGGCTGGCGTAAAGACATTTGCGATTTCTATACACTGCAGGGGGCGCTCGAGCTTTACAAAAAACTGAAGTACTTTGATTCCGGCAGGGTGGTGCTCAATATTGCTGAAATGCCCTTCAAGTGCCCGGTGGCCCCTATTGAGTTTGTTCTCATGGCGGATTGGTATTTTACCGTGAAAGGAGTCAGGAAGAACGTCGAGATAGAGCTGGTTTCACCCCTCGCCAGTATTTTCACGAAACCCATGGCCGCCAGGACCTTCGCCAGTTTTGCCGAGAAAAAGAACGTCTTGTTTACCGCAAATTTCGACCTTGCACGAGTCAATCCTGAAGAAAAAACCATTGAATCTTACAAGGGGGACAAAGTTCCCTATGACCTACTGGTCTCAATTCCACCAAACTTCGGAGCCAAGTTCCTGGGGGATTCGGGCATGGCTGATCCCATGTGTTATGTGGACACAAATCAATATACCCTCAAGGCAAAAAACTACGACAATGTCTATGTTGTCGGTGATGCGACCAACGTTCCGACTTCCAAAGCCGGGGCGGTTGCACACTACGAGTCAGACACAGTCGTTGAAAACCTTGTGCGTGAAATCGAAGGCCAAGCGCCAAAGCCTACTTTTGACGGGCATGCCACTTGTTTCATTTGCTCCGGTTACGAAAGGGCTCTGTTGATTGACTTCAACTACGACACTGAGCCGCTGTCTGGCAAGTTCCCCTTCCCAGGTCTCGGCCCATTCGACCTTCTTGGCGAAAGTTCTTTCAACTACTATGGCAAGATGATGTTCAAGTGGATCTACTGGAATATGATGCTCAAGGGATTAGAGCTGCCTTTAGAACCTCAATTCACTATGGCCGGTAAAATGCGGCAGAGCTTCGCATAAAAAGAGGAGGGGAAAAACATGGAGAATGACCAATTAATATTGGAACGACTGGATCGCATCGAGGCACAGCTTGCTCCTCTTGCGCAAGGCGTCGCAACCTTTACCGAACTCAAGAATGATATGTCGCCCTTGGCCCATCATGCCATCAAATCGATCATTAAAGAGTTGGAGGACGTTGAGTCCGGTTTTCAACTGGAGGACCTCATGGAAATGGTTAAGCTGTTTCTTAGAAGCGTCCGCAACATCAACTATTCCCTTCGCCAACTCGGAAATGTCGTCGACTTTGTGACCACTCTGGAACCGCTGCTCAAGTCCAGTGTGCCTCAGATGATCCATTACCTGGACGATATGGAACAAAGAGGGGTTTTCCGAATCTTGAAAGCGACGCTGGGGATTCGTGCCAAGATAGCGGCTAAATACTCTCCGGAAGATATAGAGCAGATCGGTGATGGACTGGTCGCCCTCCTTGGTCTGGCCAAGAAAATTACCGCGCCTGAAACGCTCTGCTTCTTAGAGGGATTGGTTGAAATACCGGCAAAATTGGACCTTAGGACCTGCAAAGAAGTCGGCCCTTTCAGCCTTCTATGGGCCGGTTCGAACAAGGAGGTCAAGGAAGGGCTCGGCGTCTTGATGGAGCTGACTAAAGGGCTCGGCAAATTAAGAGACAACTCTTCACCCAAGACGGTTTCATCCTGAGCTTGCCTCGGAAATGATCAGCAATTCCAGGCGGAGCCATGAAAGGAGGAGGACAAATCAAAAAGCAGATGCTAGGGATTCGAGAATTTCTTCGTAGCAAAAAAGGGATCAGCCTAAAAATTTTGTGATCCCGGTCGCATCCATTTCGTTCTTCTCAATCCCCAGAGTCGCGGGGTCAATCCCCAATGCCAGGCCAATGAGCTGAGTATAGAGGACGGACGGAAGGCCGCCGTTTCTGCCCCGCTTTGATTGAAGAATCCGCTGAACCCTGTCAAACTGGAGCTGGCAAAAGGCACAGGCACAGCACAAATAATCCGCTCCCGACTGCTTTGCATTCACGACCTTCTTTTCCAATAGATCGAGGGACAGCTCATCGGATACGCCCCACATGGGTGATCCGCAACATTCAAGCTTCCTTGCCCAAGGAATACTCTCGGCTCCGGTAATTTCGACGAGTTTGTCAAATATGGTTGGCGCCACCGGGTTGTCAAACTGGGTGATTTTCTTGGGACGCAGAATATGGCACCCATAATGCGTTGCAATTTTCAGCCCATCGAATTTTGTGACCAATCTCTCCTTCAGGGCATCAACGCCGATGTCATTGAATAAGACCTCGAAAAGGTGTTTTACCTGGGTCCCACCTTCATAACGAAGGTCTTCCTTTTCAAGGCTTCTATTTGCCTCTTTTCTTACTTCAGGCTCTTCCTTGAGGATATGATTCACGTGTTTGAGGGTCCCGTAGCAGCAATTGCATAAGGTTAGGATATCGAGATGTTCCCTCGCAGCAAGTGACAGATTTCTTGCAGAGGCCAGAACATATGCCTTGGAATTGATATTTTTCAGGGGGTACCCGCAGCAATTAAATTCTCTGATGTCCACAAATTCTACCCCCAGCTTTTTCAGGACCGCATCTGTAGACGTTTCGTACTGTTTTAGAAAGACGGACGTCGTGCAGCAGCGTTGCACTGCAAATTTCATAGGGCTTCTCCGATCTCCGATTTAGACCTTTTTCCATTCATGTGCTCTATGCCCATGTTCTTAAGCTCGTAGAGTATATCGGTAACCTGAACGCCTTGAGGGCAACTCTCCTGACACTGATAACACCCCAGACAATTCCACAACATATTTGACCTATAAATGGGTTCACTGAACCCCAATATCGCTGAATGAATGATCTGATGGGGCATCAATCCCAACACCTCCTTGGGATCTTTATAGTTGGCCACCACAGGACAGGCCGTTGAGCAAGTCATACAGGTGAAGCAATAAGAAAAGGTATTGCTCTGGTTGGATAGACGTAGTTTTTTCTTGAAGTCTACATTCAGGGTTCTTATTTCGAGGACGTCCCCGTACATCTCAAAAGACTTGCACTTTTGTTCTATCACCTCTTTCACTTTCACCGCCGGTCTTGCATATTGATCCGGAACAAGATCTTCGCGTCGCAAACCGCGGTAGAATGACAGAGGTGAAAGGGTCAGAACCTCGGCCTGACCCTTTTCAAGCAAGGCTTCCCTGGCGTTAAACCAAAGCTCTTGCAGATTGATGCCTGCGGGACAGGCGTCGGTACAGTGGTGGCAGTTCGTGCAGAGGTATAGCCCTGCCTGAAGAGTCCGTAACTGATCCTCGGCCAGTCTTTTTCCCCGTGCAAGCGCCTTTAACGGGGCTATCTTTTCGGACGGCAGGATTCTCACGTTATGAATCTCCTCGAAGCAGACGGCAACTGAACATCTGGATGTGCAAGAACCGCAATGCATGCAGGCGTCTAATTCCATGACCTGCCTGGTCAGTATATTGGCTGGATTTGATTTTTCCGTGTCCATAACAGCATTTGCCAAGAGACTGAGGGGGCTGGCGAACATGTGAAACATCTTGCTGAAGGGAAGATATGCAAGGCCGATGAAACAGGCGAGGAAATGGACGTATAAAAGGGCATCGGGAATACCTGCGCCGTCTATTTTCCCTGCAAATGGTCTCAATGACTGTGCGACTCCATAGCTCAGGAAGGCCCACTGGGGTTTTGAATGGCAAGCGGCGCAACTCATTTCATGGATTTCTTTCCCGTTCTCGAGCTGAGCTTCGTCAAAAGGCCCTTGGAAGTCAGGGGAAACAACCCCAAACTCTTTTACCCAGTAACCCTCTAGGGATCTGAGAGATGCTTCATCGGACACATCGGCGTAGTCTTCAACCATTGTCTTGTAGCGCTTATGAGAGATTATCTTCATCCCTTCCAAAAAAACCCCTGAAATCAGGATCACCGACAATAGGATCAAAAGATAGTGATCCATCGCACTACTCATGAAACGGGGTGCTTTAAGTAACCATCGCCGATAGGCCGCAATCGCTATCCCCACAATCACCGCGAAGGCAAATAAATTTCTAAGGAACAAAAATGGATTGAGGGTGGATGCATAATCTGTAAAAAGAACTGCGGTTAAGTAGTCGTCGAGGGCATGCATCAGGAGCAATAAGACGAAGCCCCAGAAGATGGTCATGTGCATAACCCACCGGAGGGTGCTCTCTTTCGATATTTTGACCTGAAGAAGGACATCCAGCAAGAAGACCTTTAGGAGGGTCAGTATCCTGGGGCTGAACACGGTTGAGATGATACCCCTGAGGGCGGCCCCAACCCTCTCTAATGCTGAGATCTCGTTGGCCTGTGCCCCTCCAACTGTGCAGCGGAACCAGATCGACACCTTGTAGAGCAAACCGATTCCAAAAATTCCGAGAGCAACGTAGAAGGCAACGGTCATTAACATATTGAAATATCCTGTGATTAATTGATGTCAGGGATCCTCATGACCTTCTCCACCATCTTACCATGCGTTGGAATTTTCTTACTATGGCATCACATGGGCTGTCAATCAAAAAATCCCTGAAAACTCTTGGAAATCTGGTTGCATAAGAATCTCTGGGCTGAAAAATGCCATCAGAGCCCCTCGGCCGTTCATTAAAGACCCTTCGCTGGAATCCGCGTCTTTTCGATCGTCTGGCCAAATGGAGGAGTATAGGCTATGAGGATTGAAGCGACAATCGTTAGGAGAGCAAACGCAAACCACGCTCCTTTATAATTACCCCATGTATCAAACACCCACCCTGCGATAGGTGCCCCC
>JAZDGZ010000200.1:0-2927 GCA_043806375.1 Pseudomonadota bacterium
CCTATCTTTTGGACTGCGGTTCTCCGATATTTCCCTCCCTTGGGTATAAAGGCATCGCCGACATAAGGGGTATTTTTGCAACCCATTCTCACGAGGATCACAAGAGGTGGTTTACCGACATCGTTCTTTTTACCTTCTATAACCCTCTTTTTAAACACAAAGTGAGGCTCATCTCCTCCGAAGTGATCTTGGAGGAATATGCCAAGAATTCCAAGGGCGCCTTAGAGAGATCTCTCTCCCCTGATTCGAAACGGATCATCGACATCCCTTATGATGATATGGTCACGGGGACCATCATAGGTCCCAGGAGCAAATATACTATAGCCCTCAAACCATCCGGCCAAGGCCGTCTCCAGTATCAGATCGAAGATAGAGAAGGGAACATCATAGGGCCGGAAAAGGCCAAGATTTTTATTAACCCCGAGGCCAATCGTCCACGGCTGCTCTTTAAAGACGATGAAACAGGAGAATGGGTGGAGCCGGAGAGCTATTACTGCCTCACCTCCCCCATCTTTTACCAAGAAAATCGAAATACCTACCATGATGAAAAGGCCGGGTTGACTGTCAGGGCCATCAAATCATCGGTCTGGCACGGGGTACCCACCATCGCCTTCAAATTCACGACCGAAAAGAACAGCCTCCTCTTCAGCGCGGATACCGTCTATAGACCCTCGCTCTGGAAAGAGCTCTATGAGGAATACCGCCCTCAGAATTTCGAGACTATCAGCCGAGAGAGTTTTGAAATAGGGTCCATTCTTTATGGCGACATAAACGACTTTATAGAGAGGACCTGGAGCCGTCAGCGCTATGAAACGGCCATGGCCGCCTACAGGAATTCCGTGGTCATACACGATGTGGCCAGGAAGGACAGCATCGTCCACACCGATTACGCGGACATCGCCAATGCGCCCATAGAAAAACTCATCTTCACCCATAACCCGGATAACCTCACTGCCCTGAAACCTATCGTCACATCTCATAGGAGGCTCATTCTCCGGGACGGGGATGTATATGAAGGGGTTAAGGGAGAGCTTTTTCCCTTTGATGCAGATGTGTATGTCCACCATTTTTCATGCGATTTGGTGGGATACGAATCGGAAAGAGGCAGCTATAAGGTCATTGAGAAGAATGGCCTGTTGGGAATTACAACGGCCCAAGACCCTGAGAAGGGTTTGATGTACGTGGAACTTTACCAGGATATCAGAGGAGAATACTTTCCTCTCCTCACCGACCTCAACAAGACCTACGCTATCAGGGGAGACGGAAGGGTGGAGGAGGTTACGCTCTACGCAGACTCAAGTGTCGGAAGGGTCGTTCACAATCTCCGGGGACACCTAGAAAAGGGAGTTCATGGAGTCGGCCCCGGACATAGCCTTTCGAATTTATAGGTCTGAGATATTCTAAAGCCCAGTCTCTCGCGCCGTTCACAGGGCCATTCCCTCACAATGCCCGTTTTTTAACTCCCTGATCAACTCATCCATGGTTTGGACTGCGGTCTCGAAAAGTCAATCGTATCAGCGCGCTGAGGTCTGAAAATCCTTGAACCTCCTTTCGATAAAAAAGCCAGTCTCAAATGAGACAGGCTTTATGATTTACTGGCGGGAGCGACGAGACTCGAACTCGCGACCTTCCCGCCTCACGGGCGGGACGTTCTAACCAGGGATTCGATAAATTCTCTGTCCTTACGCCCCTTGATCTCATTTTCTCGTTTCACTGCAGACGACCTGTCCGGATGTTCTTCATGATAAATCAATCTCCAAGGAAGCTTAGATTTTGTGTATTTTGAGCGCCCCTGGTTATGCCTCACTAATCGGTCATTCAGATCCTGCGTTGATCCGATATAATAACTTCCATCTATTTCAGATTGGAGAATATAGACGAAATAGGGCATGGGGCTTCCCGCTTCAGGAAATCAGGGAGAACAGTACGGATTGAACGCCGGCCTGTCAATAAAAAAGCCCGTCTCAGATGAGACAGGCTTTGTGGTTTGCTGGCGGGAGCGACGAGACTCGAACTCGCGACCTCCGGCGTGACAGGCCGGCGTTCTAACCAAACTGAACTACGCCCCCTTACGACACTCTCCTAGGCGCTTGCTCGGCGACCTTCCCGTCCAACGAACGGGACGTTCTAACCAAACTGAACTACGCCCCCGATCCTTTCATCAATCAGTTAATCGGTCAACCCGAAAACAGTGAAATCCCACCCCACTAAAAAACGCATAACCCGCTTAACGACTCAACCATTCAACTAAAATGGTAGGCGGAACAGGATTTGAACCTGCGACCCCCGGCTTGTAAGGCCGATGCTCTCCCGCTGAGCTACCCGCCCTTATCGGAGGAATCTATTATCTACAGGTTAACCCTTATGTCAAGATATTTCAATGTGCCATCACTTCATCAGGCGGGGAAGCCTCTCCTTTATGAAGGGCTTCGACGCGAAAAGGCTCACATTCCCCGTCACGGGCAAAGAGCGCCTCACCTTCCTTCACTACAAGGGCTTGTTTCAAAACGTCGTCCATGTTGGCTACGAGGATCAACTCCACACGCTTGAGGATCCTCTTGGGAATCTCCTCGATGTCTTTTTTGTTTTCCTCAGGTATCAACACCTTGGACACCAACCCTCTGTGGGCGGCCAGGATCTTCTCCTTGAGGCCGCCAATAGGGAGGACCCGTCCCCGAAGTGTGATCTCTCCGGTCATAGCCATGTCGTGCCTCACGGGTCGCCTTGTGAGAGCGGAAACGATAGAAGTGGCAAGGGCTATGCCCGCCGAAGGCCCGTCCTTAGGGATGGCCCCTTCCGGCACGTGAACGTGGATATCAATCGTCTCATAGAACTTATCCGGCAGTCTCAGCTGTCTTGCCCTCGACCGGACGTAACTGAGGGCGGCCTGAGCCGACTCCTGCATCACCTCGCCCAGCTTGCCGGTC
>JAZDGZ010000201.1:0-2005 GCA_043806375.1 Pseudomonadota bacterium
GGTCGTCGAAGAGTTCAGGGAGCCTGTGGTGGACGTCTTTGAGGAAGAGGACCACATCCTGGTGGTGGCTGAGATGCCGGGCATCGGGGTAGAGGATGTGAGACTCGATGTCAAGGATGATCTCCTGGAAATTACGGCCGAGAAGGGCCAAAAGAAGTACCGCAAGGAGATCCTTCTCCCGAGGATCTGCCCGAAGGAAAAGATACACATGACCTGCAACAACGGCATGCTCGAAATCAAATGCGTCATGTAAAACAATGAGGGGCATTATGAAAAAGAATGGCGAAGGGTCTCTCAAACTCAAAGTTACGGAAGCCATCGGCAAGGATGTCGGCCGTGCCCTTGCCAGGGTAGGCCCTGAGGATATGGAAAGGCTTGGAGTCGTCATCGGCGACATCGTCGAGGTGACAGGCAAGAGAAAGACTGTGTGCAAGGTCATGCCGGCCTACAAGGAGCTCAGGGGGCAGTGCCGAATCCAGTTGGACGGCATTACCCGCGATAATGCGGCCGTGGGGCTTGATGAATCGGTGCAGGTCCGAAAGACAGGCTTCCGGCCGGCTGATCGACTGGTCCTGAGCCCGATCAACATGGCCCCTGCAGCAAGGGATCTTAAGTACATAGGAAGCCTCTTAGACGGGCTCCCCGTGGTGGAGGGGGACCGCATCAGGGCAACCCTGTTCGGGTCGCGCTGGGCCGATTTCAAGGTGGAGAAGGCCACGCCTTCCGGCCCGGTGCTGATCAACCCCACCACCCAGCTCGAGATCGGGAAGGTGGGCGAGGAAGAGACTGTTCGCGCCGTCTCCTACGAGGACATCGGGGGGCTCAAGCCTCAGCTCCAACGCATAAGGGAGATGATCGAACTGCCGTTGCGCTATCCGGAGGTATTCAGGCGATTAGGGATCGATCCCCCAAAGGGGGTCCTCCTCCATGGGCCCCCCGGGTGCGGCAAAACCCTTATCGCCAGGGCCATTGCCCACGAGACCGACGCAAGCTTTTTCTCGGTCAACGGCCCCGAGGTGGTCCACAAGTTTTACGGAGAGAGCGAGGCCCACCTCCGGAAGATCTTTGAGGAGGCAGGCCGAAAAGAACCGAGCATCGTCTTCATAGACGAAATAGACGCCATCGCGCCCAAAAGGGAAAAGGTCGTGGGAGATGTGGAAAAGAGGGTCGTTGCCCAGCTCCTTGCCCTGATGGACGGGCTCAACAGACGTCAGAACATCATTGTGATAGCCGCAACCAACATCCCCAATGCCCTGGATCCTGCCCTGCGCAGACCCGGTCGTTTTGACAGGGAGATCACCATTCCCATCCCCGACCGAAACGGGAGGCTTGAGATCCTTGAGATCTACAGCCGGGGTATGCCCCTTGGCAAGGAAGTGGACATGGTCCGTCTGGCCGACATTACCCACGGTTTTGTCGGCGCGGACCTGGAGGCCCTCTGCAGGGAGGCGGCCATGATATGTCTGCGTCACATCATGCCGGATATAGATTTTGCCCTGAACAGCATCCCCTATGAGCAGATTGCCAGGCTTGAGGTCCATATGGATGACTTTCTTGGGGCCTTGAGGGAGGTGGAGCCGTCTGCCATCCGGGAGGTCTTCGTAGAGGTCCCTGATGTGCACTGGAAGGATGTGGGCGGACTTGGGGCCATAAGAGACCGCCTGGTGGAGGCGGTGGAGTGGCCCTTGAAATATGGCCATCTTTTCAAAAAGGGAGGGACCGCGCCCTCCAAAGGGATACTGATCTCAGGTCCCCCGGGCTGCGGCAAGACCCTCCTTGCCAAGGCCGTTGCCAATGAGAGCGGGGTCAACTTCATCTCCGTCAAGGGGCCGGCCCTCCTGTCCATGTACGTGGGCGAGTCGGAGGCCGGGGTAAGGGACGTCTTTCGAAAGGCAAGACAGGCCGCCCCCTGCATCCTCTTTTTTGATGAGATTGATGCCCTGGTCCCTTCCCGGAGCGCCGGTTCTTCTGATTCGCATGTGTCGGAGCGTGTCCTCAGTCAGTT
>JAZDGZ010000202.1:0-7952 GCA_043806375.1 Pseudomonadota bacterium
GCTCGTCAATGACGACAGGATCTCGGCCTTAAGGGTGGAGGAGGAAAGCCTCAGAGAGGCCTTGTCTTATCACGCCCGGGAATGGAGTGTGGTCAGGTTGGCCCAGGGATTGATCAAAATGGCGAGGGAAAGGTATGAGAGAGAAATGCAGCCGGAGGTTATCAGCAAAGCAGGCCGGTTTTTCGAGAAGCTGACCCTGGGAAGGTATCCGTCTCTGGTGGCCCCGATAGGAGAGAATCGCATTGAGGTGGTATGCCGGGACAACAGCCGAAAGGAGATCGGCGAACTGAGCCGTGGCACGGCCGAGCAGCTTTACATCTCCATCCGTTTTGGTTTCATTCAAGAGTTTTCAAAAAGATCCGAGCCCCTGCCCATCATTATGGATGAGGTGCTGGTGAATTTCGACCCCCTCAGGTCAAAGGCGGCCGCACAGGCCATTCTGGAGATCTCCCGGGAACACCAGGTCCTCTTCTTCACCTGCCGGCCTGAGACGGTGGCCCAGTTCAGAGACCTGGATCCGCAAGTCGCGGTCCTGGAGATCGGCGACGAGGGGGTTGTTATCTCAAATCATGGAAAAGTTGGACAGTAGAGGAGGCGTGATGTCGGGTCTTTGCTTCAAATCTGTTTCAGAACTTGGAGGTCTCATTCGATCCAAAGAAGTCACTCCCCTTGAGCTGATGGAGGAGACGGTTCAAAGGATCGAGGGGGTCAACCCGCTTCTAAACGCCCTTGTGGCCGCGCGGTTCGATGGGGCCATGGCAGAGGCGCGGCAGATGACAGAGGATATGGCCTCAGGAAAGGCCGTCGGGCCCCTGGCCGGAATCCCGGTCGGCGTTAAGGATATGGAGGATGTTGAAGGGATGGTGACCAGCTTCGGATCCGTCCCCTACAAGGACAACCTCGCCCGTCAGGATTCGCTTCATGTGGCGAGACTCAAGACGGCCGGCGCCATTGTGGTAGGGAAGACCAATACCCCGGAGTTCGGATTTACCGGTTTTACGAAGAACCTCCTGTACGGTGTCACGAGGAACCCCTGGAACCTGGAACGTACGCCGGGCGGGTCGAGCGGAGGCTCCGCAGCCGCAGTGGCGAGCGGCATGGTCCCCCTGGCGACCGGATCGGACGCAGGGGGCTCTATTCGCATCCCGGCCTCCTACTCCGGGTGCTTCGGGTTAAAGACCTCCTTCGGCAGAATTCCCGTGGGGCCTTCTCCACTCCTGCAGATCCATCACCTGTGGACCCTCGGGCCTCTTTGCAGGTCGGTCGAGGATGCAGCCCTTTACCTGGACTGTGTGGCCGGGTACCACCCGTGCGATCCCTCTTCACTCCCCCATCCGGGTCTATCTTACCGTGAACGCCTTCAGCAATTTCCGAAAAACCTGAGGGTGGCCTTTAGCCCCACCCTGGGATACGCGAGGGTCCAGAAAGACGTTATGGCGCGGGTCGAGGAAGCGGCGGCCTGCTTTGAGGAGATGGGGCACAGGGTGGATCTGTGGGAGGGGCAGCTTCCCGACGTCTCCGATGCCTGGTCCAACCTCATGAATTGCGAGTTGTACGGCCTTCTTCAGGAAAGCCTTGATAGAAACCGCAGTCAGATGGGAAGGACGCTCGTCCAGTCCCTTGACCAGGCGCGGTTGTTTTCTCTCGATAATCTGGTCGAGGCCCAAAAACTAAGGACCCGCCTGAACAGGGTTCTATGGGAGTTGTTCGAGAGGCACGACCTTCTCCTTACACCCACCATGCCGACCGAGGCCTTTGCGGCCAAGGGTCCCCCACCCTCGGAGATCGAGGGACATCCCATTCCCCTGCTCGGGGCCGTTGCCTTTACCTATCCTTTTAATCTGTCAGGTCACCCGGCCGCTTCCGTGCCTGCCGGGTTCAGTGCGAGCGGCATGCCTGTCGGGCTCCAGATCGTCGGCCCACACCACCGCGATGACCTGGTCCTCCAGGCGGCCTATGCCTACGAACAGATGAGACCCTGGAATGATCGACGGCCAGATCTCACCCCGCCCCCACGCCGATAAATCACAGAGGTTACGGTCCGGCGGTCCTGATATTCCCGTTGACAGAATGTCTCCACTCGTGATTTATCGTCAATGTTTGTTGAGGGGCGATCTGTCGCCGTGACGCCCCGATGGTGAGGAAACAGAATGCACATGATCCAAGAGATCGCTTCTTTTGTGAAGAGCATACGGTATGAGGACATTCCTCCGGCCGTCGTCCATGAGACCAAGAGGCTCATCCTGGACTCCCTAGGGTGTGCGGTCGGCGGCATCAGCACAAAGAAGGGCGAGATCGCATTACGTCTTGCGCAGTCCTTGGGGGGCCCCCCTGATGCAAGCCTGCTCGGCATAGGAGGCAAGGTCTCCGCAGCATCCTCCGCCTTTGCCGCCGGTGAATTGATGAACGCGCTCGATTATGAGGCCCTCCTTTCGCCCCCGGCCCATGTGACACCCTATGTGCTGGCTGCGCCTCTTGCCGTCGGCGAATGGAAGAAGGTGCCCGGCTCTGAATTCATCGTGGCGGCGGCTGTCGCACACGAACTCTCCACACGGTTGGCCGCCAGCCTTGACTTCGGCCCAAGATTCGCCGTCAGACTCCCTGAGAGGGGGTTAAGCATGTCCATGCCGACGCCCGGCTACGGTCTTTGCGCCTTTGCCGGAGCCGCCGCAGCGGGCAGGCTTATGGGGCTGGGGGCGGATAAAATTGCGCACGCCATGGGTTTGGCGGGCTCCATGGTACCCGTTCCCATGCTCTTAAAATTTGTGACCACCGTTCCGGCATCCCTGGCAAAATACCAATCATCCGGCGCATTGTCTATGCAGGAGGTCCTTTCGGTGATGTGGGCCGCTCTGGGCTGCTCCGGGGATACCGAGCTCCTGGAGGGCGAGTATGGTTTCTGGCGGGCGACCGGGTGTGACCGGTGGACCCCTGAAGTGCTCATGGAAGGCCTCGGCAAGGAATGGGTTTTTCCCACAAGGCTCTTCTATAAGAAATTTCCATGCTGCGGCGCCATGCAAAGTGCGCTTGCCCATTTTTCTGATATCATCATGGAACATGACCTTTCTCCGGAGGATATCACGGCAGTCACCGTCAAGCTGAATCCCCTGGCCGAACTGCCCTTGTGGCGAAGCGATAGAATCGAGAACCATGTGGACGCCCAATTCAACACCCCCTTCGTCATCGCTGCCGTGGCCAATCGAATGGAGATTGGTCCCTCCTGGCAATGGGACGAAACCCTTGAAAATGATGCGATCAGAAGGTTCATGAAAAAGGTCATGGTCATCACCGATTTGGACGAGGATGCCCGCATCAGGCCCGACGTTGAGGTCAAGGTCGGGCAGGGTGTCTCCGGCAAGGTTTTTTTCAGGGAAGGGTGGTCTCCAGAGTTGGTCATGGATGATAAGGCCCTTGCGGACAAATTCGAAAGAAATACCCGGGCGGTCCTTGGCAAGGCGCAAAGGGAAAAGGCCGTCCAACTCTTTTTTGAGCTTGAAGACTGCTCCCGGTTGGACGATCTGGTTGGATGTCTTTTGCCGGACTAGAGAAACGGCTGTTGCACACCAGGAACATAGTCTACTAGCCGGAAATATAGAGAATAGCTGTTTGATCGTTCAGTCTTCACAAATTGGACTCTTTAAGCTCGAAATTTGAATATCGAAATACAAAACAAACCCGAAGATCAAATGCCGAAAATCCAAATTTAATTAATTCTCTTTTAGGACATGACGATAGATCCGGTTGCCTGGAAGAAAAAGGAGAAAAGCATGGGAGATGCAGAGGAAAGAATTCGGGTCAGCATATCGACGAAAGAGCTGGAACGAAGGTGGGCCGCCGTTCGATCGGCTATGGATGAGCGGAAGATTGATTTCCTGGTCATGCAGAACAGCAATGATCTTTTGCAGGGATATGTAAAATGGTTTACCGACACGCCGGCCGTAAACGGATACCCGACGACCGTCGTCTTTCCAAAAAATGAGGAGATGACGGTCATCAACTGCGGTCCATGGTCAAGCGGGCCGACGGATTTGAGCGCAAGAGACTGGGCCTTCCGGGGCGTAAGAAAACGGTTGACGGCACCTTATTTCCCGTCGCTCCACTATAGCTGTGCCTATGATGCCCAACTGGTTGCAGAGGAACTCAAGCCTTTCAAGGATTGCACCATAGGCCTTGTTGGTTTAGGAATGATGTCAGTATGTTTTGGCGATTTTTTAAGGTCTAACATTAATAAAGCGACATTCAAGGATGCCACGGATATGGTCGATCAGATCAAGGTCGTCAAGAGCGAAGAAGAGATCGAATTGATCAGAGAGACCGCAAGAATCCAGGACATCGCCTTTGAAGCGGCGATGAAAGAGGTCAAGCCGGGAAAGAGAGACTCTGAGATTGCCGCGGTGGCCCAGCATGTTGTGCAGGATCTCGGGAGTGAGCAGCAATTGATCATGCCCGGATCTGCACCGATGGGGACCCCTTGTGTACAATTGAGGCGCCATTTTACCAATCGAGTGATCCAAAAGGGGGATCAATTTTCCTTGATGATCGAGGTGAACGGGCCTGGGGGCTTTTATGCAGAGTTGGGCAGGACCATGGTCCTGGGCAAGGCCTCGGATGAACTTGTCGAGGCCTTTGAAGTGGCCAAAGAAGCCCAGCAGGCGACGCTGGACCTGATGCGACCGGGGGCGGATCCGAAAGAGATTATTCAGGCCCATAATGAATTTCTGCGGGGCCGCGGATGGCCTGAAGAAAAACGTCTTTATGCCCACGGGCAGGGCTATGATCTCGTTGAAAGACCGGCCATCAGAGAAGATGAAACCATGAAGCTCAAGGCCAATATGAATATCACTGTGCATCCCATAGTCGCATCAAAGACCGTTTTCACATGGGCATGTGACAATTATCTGATTACGGAGAATGGGGTGAGCGAGTGCCTCCATAAGACGCCGAAGAAGATCTTTGAGCTGTAGCACACGACCTTCTCCGAATCCTTCCTCGCCTAATGGCGAGGGGTTTCCACCATCCCCGAAAAGGAGACAAAAGTCGAAGGGCCGCCACCGCCGTTGGGAACGTTGATTTTGGAGAAGGACTATTTGGCGGATGCGGCATGATCGGAAAGAGAGGCTCACCTAGGGATGTCAAACCCGGACAATAGATCGCGAGAACAATGTTTCGGCACCCTGTTCACTCCGATAAGGGTCGGGAACCTGACACTAAAAAACAGGGTTGTCGCCCTCCCGACCCAAAGCGGCCTCTCATCGAATCACAGGGTCAGCTCGAAGCTTCGGGGACTCTATACGGCGCGTGCCGGCGGCGGCGCCGGGCTGGTCATGGTGGAGCCGGGTAGCGTCGAATTCGTCAACACAGAATCCAACGTGGGTATCTATGATGATCGGTTCGTCGGCGGGCTGAAGGAGTTGGTGGATATCGCCCATAGGAATGGCGCAGCGATCGGCATCCAGCTCCTGCATTTGGGTAGACAATGGCCGCCCGGCAGCAAGGGCAGACAGCCCTCATTGTACGCCCCTTCGGCCATCCCCTGGGCCGCCTCCAAACAAGTCCCCAGGGAACTCACCGTTGCTGAGATTGAAAGGATAGAGGAAGATTTCGTGGCGGCGGCCCGGCGGGCAAAGCAGGCCGGATTCGATCTCGTGGAGATTCATGCGGCACACGGATACCTGATCAGTCAATTTTTTTCCAAGGTGAGCAATCGACGAGGAGATGCTTACGGTGGTGATCTGGCGGGACGGACCAGGTTCGCCGTGGAGATTGTCAGGCGTGTCAAGGAGGTCGTGGCGCCGGACATGGTTCTCAGCTGCCGTCTGAACGGCGCCGACCATGTGCGGGGAGGGCCGACTCTAAATGATATGAAGGCGATTGCCTCCACGCTGGTTGGGGCCGGCCTCGACATGATCAGCATTTCAGCCGGCGTATATGGCTCCTATCCCACCATAGTCCCACCCTATGATATGCCCAAGGGCTGCTACGTCGATTACGCTGAAGGGATCAAGAGAGTGGTGGATGTCCCGGTCGTCGCGGCGGGCCGGATCATTGACCCTCTTCAGGCCGAAGAGATCCTGGAAAAAGGAAAGGCCGATTTGATCGGGCTGGGAAGGTCTCTGATCGCAGATCCCGAATGGCCCAACAAGGCCATGAGGGGAGAGGTTGACGACATCCGCAAGTGCATTGCCTGCAACCAATGTCTGGACGCGGTTGATAGAGACGAATTGATGTGTGCGGTGAATCCGACCCTGATCGAGAAGGGCAAAATGGAGATCGCCCCTGCCGCAAAGGCCAAGGAAGTGATGGTCGTGGGTGGAGGGCTCGCCGGACTTGAGGCGGCAAGAACCGCAGCCGCAAGGGGTCACAGGGTCACGCTATATGAAGAGATGAGCGAGCTTGGGGGACAATGGTGCCTGGCGGCAGCGCCCCCCTACAAGGAGGGGCTTCTGGATCTGATCAGGGTCCTGCATCGGCAGGCAAAAAAGGCAGGGGTGAAAATCGTCCTGGGTACGAGGGTCACGGCGGCGTCCGTTGAGGAGCGGGCGCCCGATGTGCTTATCCTGGCGACCGGTGCTTTACCGACCATCCCGCCCATTCCCGGCGCCGGAGAAGAGGGCGTTTTCACGGCCTGGGATGTCCTGGGAAGGCGGTGCGATGCCGGAGAAAGGGTCCTTGTCATCGGTGGGAGCGGCGTGGGTCTTGAGACGGCCGACCTCTTATCCGAGCAGGGGGCGGCCGTAACGGTCGTGGAACTGGAGCGGCATGTGGGCAGGGAACTATCGAGCACAGTCCGGTGGCACCTACTACGCCGGTTGAGGGAAAAGAAGGTAAGGATTCTCACCCTTGCAGAGGTCAAGCGGATAGGCAAAGGGGAAGTGGTCCTCGCGCCGGGAAAGGGGGATAAGACCCTGCGAGGGTTTGACAGCATCATCCTGGCTGCAGGAGCCGGATCCAGGAACGAACTGGCATCAGAGGTCCGGCAGAAAGTCGCCGAGGTGTACGTGATCGGCGATGCCCTGGAGCCGCGGCAGGGGTCGGATGCCTTGCGGGAAGGGAACAGGATCGGCCGTCAGATTTGATCTCGATGGGGGCCGGGGGCGGTTTCTCTTTCCTTCTCCGTCGAGTTTGCCGGCCTCAAGGAGAGGATGAGTCCGAAACTGATGAGGGCGGCGGCAGTACATGCCCAGAAGGCGAGCCTGTAGCTCGTGGTGATGTCGAAGATATGCCCGGCGAGAACAGGTCCGATGAATCCCCCCACGGTCCCTGCGAAGACCACCATGC
This sequence comes from Pseudomonadota bacterium, assembly GCA_043806375.1. Classification (GTDB taxonomy): domain Bacteria; phylum Desulfobacterota; class DSM-4660; order Desulfatiglandales; family HGW-15; genus JAZDGZ01. The sequence goes on from JAZDGZ010000202.1 coordinate 7,279, forward strand.
CGAAGAGGATGCCGTGCGAATGGAGACCGAAGTACTCGGCGACCATGGGTGAAATGACGGTGAAGAACCCGCCGTGTGCGAAACCATATAGGGCAGCGAAAAGGTAAAGCGACCATAACTCTTTTGCCCATTGCAGCCACAGGAGCGTCATGATGAGCAGCATGAAGCAGAAAATCAGGGAGCGCCTGTTGCCGATACGGTCGATAGCGTTGCCGATGATAAAACGCCCGACCATGCTTATGCCGCCCATGGTCGAGAGGATTCCTGCCGCCGCTGTTGCGGGTATGCCGATGTCGCCGGCGTGCGGGACAATATGCAACATGACGATCATGAGGCAGAAGACGAGTGCGACATTGGCAAAGCAAATGGTCCAGAACTGCCGGGTCCTGAGCGCCTCACGGAAGGTCATCCCCCTTTCGACCAAGTTCGATCCTGATGCTTCATTGGGGGGCTCCGCGTCCGGAAAGAGACCCATGTGGGACGGGTCACGGCGGATCAGTTGGGCAATGGACATGAGGAGCAGCATGGCCATGACACCCAGTACGACATAAGCAGTGCGCCAGCCGAAACTTGTGATGAGCATGGCGGCAAGGATGGGCATGATGAGTTGCCCTGTGCCTGTTCCTACCTTCACAATGCCGGTCATGGCCCCCCTTCGTCGCACAAACCACCTG
>JAZDGZ010000203.1:0-3413 GCA_043806375.1 Pseudomonadota bacterium
TGGTCGCCTGGGACCACCGAAGCGGACAAACCAGTTACGTTCAGGTAAAGGTTGGGTAGGTGGCCGACAGACGACTAGAATGAGGGAAGGCGCCGTCTGGCAAGAGGCAATGCACTTTTATTCTTTCGGAGGAGGAAAAAGGGTGCCTTGTTTTCCGGCAGTATTGCTTTTTTGGTCTTACTTGCATATATATTCACTTCTGGGCCAACTACGGAAGCGTGACGGAAAGGAACGCAGGCCTGCTTATGTTGATTGAAGGGGCAAAGAAATGAGTAAGAAAGTCCATATAGATCAGGACGAGTGCATCGGCTGCGGCAGTTGCCACCAAATATGCCCCGAGGTCTTTGAAATCGACGAGGACATTGAAAAGGCCAGCGTCATCAAACCGGAAGGCGGCCCCGAAGACCTCATTAAAGAGGCCATGGGTGAATGCCCCATGTCTTGTATCTATTGGGAAGACTGACGATCATGCCCCTGGATCGAGAAACATCAGCCTAAGACCGATCGGCCTCACTCAGGGGAATGGTTCCCTGAAACCGGTGATTTCCAATCAGGGGTCTGGGGCAGAGCCGGCCAGATTTTTCTTGACTTAATAGGCATTATTTATTTAAATTCATTCATGATTCTTCCTTCATCCTGCTGCACTCGGATGAAGGAATGTTTCCTGCGCATGAACTACTGAATTTTCGATCACTCTGATCCCAAGAGGCCGTTGTTTCGCTGCCTGGAGTTCCGACTTTTCTCAAGCACCCTTTAACCCAGCATGTTCAGAAGATGTAGAGGAGCGTCTCCAGGGTTGTCCCGCCGGAATTCAGTGAGACAGACAAGGGGCATTGCCCTACGAAAAGGAGGTCTTGTGAAAAACCCCAAATTCATCGCCGGCCTGGTTCTGGCGATCCTGTTCCTCATCTTTTTGTTCCAGAACACGCAGGTTGTCACCTTGCGATTGTACTTTTGGAAAATATCCATGTCCCAGATCATACTCATTCCGCTGGTGCTGATCCTGGGATTCCTCATCGGGTATATCGTGGCAAAAGTGACCAAGAAAGGACCCCCTCTTAAACTTAAATAGGGAATGGAATCGATGACGAACCCTTTTCGTTTGGTCCTCGACTCGAAGCTAGAAAGGAGGTGAGTTAGGTTAGACAAGGACGAAAGGATGGCCTGACGGATTAATCCGGTTATAGGAGATCGTTTATTGGCCTTGGCTTTTAACCCTTTCCACAAGGAGGTAAAAATGGGACTCACAGCCGTTGTTACAGGAGCATGGAATGCCTTTACCACCAAGATTATGACCTTTCTTCCCATGCTGATCGGCGCCATCATCATCTTCATTATAGGGCTGATCATTGCCAAATTGATAAAGGTAGGGGTGATGAGAATCCTCAGGCTGGTTCGTTTTGACAGCGCGGCCGAAAAGACAGGCATAAAGGATTTCTTGAGAAAAGGCGACATCACCAAGACCTCATCGGAGATCCTCGGGGTCCTGGTCTACTGGTTTGTCATGATCCTCGTCATCATCGCCTCTTTGGATGCGCTGGGGCTGCCCATCGTCTCGGATATGCTCAACGATATCTTCCTCTACATCCCCAATGTGGTGGCAGCCATCATCGTCCTCATCCTCGGCATCTTATTTGGAAACCTCCTCTCCGCCGTTGTCCGAACAGCCGCTTCCAACGCAGGCATAACAACCGCAGAAGGCCTGGGAAAGGCGGCGCTCTACGCCATCATATTCTTTGCCGGATCCATTGCCTTGTTACAGCTCGGGATAGGCAGTGAGATCGTTGCAGCCGCCTTTATCATCATCTTCGGAGCTGCGGCCTTGGCCCTGGCCATCGCCTTTGGGCTCGGCGGAAAAGACGTGGCCGCCGAGTATCTGAAGAAGTGCATGGAGGGGAAAAAAAGCCCGGACCAGGGATAGTGTCTTGTGAAAATCTTTCCGGGTTGTCTCGATTGGGAAGAGGGTTTAGGGAAAATGCCGTTCCCCTGACCGGAGAAGGGGTCATTTTCCCCTTGTCCGTTTTTTGGGTTGGCCCTCTTCTGTCTATCATACTAGGATTACTCGTCTTTCCCTCAGATCGCAAAGGAGGTTCAGGATGGGCGTTTATGTCAAATGGGTGATACTCATTATCATCCTTCTATTTTTTATCACCTTTGGGGTGAAAAACAGCCAACCCGTCTATCTACACTATTATTTCAACATGGAGAACCTGGAATTGCCCTTGTACGCTCTGGCTTACATTGGGATCCTGGTCGGGATTTTTATCGGCATGATCGTGGGCATCCTTTCCAGACTCAGCCTGGGCCGTAAGGTCAAAATCCTGGAAAAGGAAAACAAGCAGCTTCGCGAGACGGTCAAAGAACCTGAAATCGAAACGGCAGTCGACAAACAGGCCCCTGCCTCCATGTAGGTCTAGACGGACAGACACCCTGGTAGGACGGCCAGAGGTCGCGCCCCTTTTGGGTTTTCTGCTGAATCACCCGAGGTGTTCATATGAATGCGAATCATGACAAGGGTTGGAGCCCCTACCTGGCCGGGGCCATGAGCGGTTTGGTATTGGTCCTCTCCGTCTGGATGGCCGGCAAATACTTCGGGGCCTCCACCACTTTTGTTCGCTCCGCCGGCATGATCGAAAGGATCTTCACGGCAGAGCGCGTCGCCAAGATGGACTATTTCGTCAAGGAGGCGCCGAAAATCGAGTGGCAATGGATGTTTGTGGTCGGCATCTTGGTCGGCTCCCTCATAGCCTCAACCACCTCCAAAAGCTTCCAATGGAAAGGCGTGCCCGACATGTGGGAGGCCCGGTTCGGCGGCAGCGTCGCGAAACGAGGGGGCGTCGCCTTTATGGGAGGGCTCATTGCCATGTTCGGGGCCCGCCTGGCAGACGGCTGACCGAGCGGTCATGGGCTGAGCGGTTCGCTTCAGCTGGCCGTGAGCGGTTACATCGCCCTGATCTGTTTTTTCATTGGAGGGATCGTCGTAGCCCGCATCCTTTACGGGGGAGGTGATCGCCCATGAAGACGCTCATCTTCGGCCTGATCACAGGAATTCTTTTTGGTTTTTTTCTCCAGAAGGCCCGGGTCATCCGCTATGACAAACAACTGGGCGCCCTGCGCCTCATGGATATGACCATCGTCAAATTCATGCTTTCCACCATCCTGGTGGGAATGGTCGGCGTTTATCTCCTCCAGGATCTGGGTCTGGTAAAGCTATCCATAAAATCAACCGTCCTTGGAGGCAACATCCTCGGTGGGCTGATCTTCGGCATAGGCTGGGGATTTCTGGGTTACTGCCCCGGGACCTCGGCCGGGGCCCTTGGCGAGGGACGATGGGACGCCATATGGGGAATCCTGGGGATGCTGGCAGGGGCGGCCCTCTTTGCAGAGGCCTACCCGGCCCTCAAGGGAACTGT
>JAZDGZ010000204.1:0-2272 GCA_043806375.1 Pseudomonadota bacterium
ACCTCATCGCCGGTCGAAATAATCGCCACTTTGGGTTTTTTGTAAACCGCCACTTGAGTTATGCCGAGACCGGCCAGGATCCCCACATCTTGCGGTCTCAACCTGCTGCCTCCGGGGAGGACCACAGATCCCTTTTTGAAATCATCATCGGGCCGGATGACATTTTCCTGAGGGGATATGGCCCGGCCGATCTCCAGGGTATCTTCGTCCAGCAAATGACAGTATTCCACCATCACAACGCCGTCGGCCCCCTCGGGCAGCATGCCTCCCGTCGATATGCTGACGGCCCGACCCTCCCCAACGGTGACGGTCGGGACCCGGCCCATCTTGACCTCACCAACGATTTCCAAGAGGGCGGGGAGGCTTTCAGTGGCACCGAAAGAATCCTTTGCCCTGATCGCATAGCCGTCCATGGAAGATCGGTTAAAACCCGGCAGGTCCTCAGGCGAGACGATCTCTTGCCCCAAAACACGGCCAAAAGACGCCTCCAAGGGAACGGTCTCCATCTCCACCGGGGAAAATCCCTTGAGGAGTCTCAGGACCTCTTCGGTTGTCTTCACCTTAAAAAACAAAGTTCAAAATCTCCTGACGGCAGAGAAGCTTCAGCTCCCCATCCTCGGCCGAGTCGTCGCGCCCCCGGACAAAAGGCTTGAAAATATGCCTTTAAATTTATATCTTACATGATATAACAGCGCAATACAAATCGGCAGAAGAAGGGAACGTCCATGCATAAAGAAGGGGCCTATATCAAGCACATTTACTGGCTCACAGGGTCCGAGGCGGCGCAATTGGAGAAAGATTTAGGGGTGAGGGGTCTCAAGATGAAGACTGCCAAAGGGGTCGTCTGCACCCCCATGGATGTGATCAATAAGGTCTCCTGCGTCGCGCCCGAGGTATGGAACGAAACCTGCGCGAGGCAGGGTAGTTGGTACAGGGCCTCCGAGAAGAAGGGCCTCCACCTAGTCATAAGTTCCTTTGCTCTGACAGGGCATCAAGAAAGAAAGGCCGCAACGATCACCCAGTCGGACTTCAAGCCTCCCCGATTGGCTGGAATCGAGGAAAAGAGGGCCATGGCGCGCGATAAGGATGTCATCCCCCATATCCCTCAGAGATGGCAGAGGATTGGCGAGATGGAGAGGAGGATACTCCTGAGATGGGCCCGCAGATTGGGTTCTGACATTGAGGACTATGACTCCCTCTACCTTTCTCACACGGCGAATCACGCCAATTTCATCAAGCCGGTCTTCTTCATCAGGGAGGACGAGACCCTCATCCCTTATTCCATCGACCGAAGCGCCCATCTCTGTTCAGCCTGCCTGGAGGTCTTCCAGGTTCTGGGGGGCGATTACCCGGTGAAATTGGTAGCCCCGTGCCCCGGCATGTCGATCTTCGCACGGCTGAGGCCGGACAGTTATCTGCGGGTGGAGAAGGGCTGAAATGAAATACCGGCGCCTCCCCCTTTTGCTTGCAGCGTTGATCACCTTCACCGGGGCGGTTGCCGACGGCGCCGGGACAGACCTGCCTTTTCATCCCGGCGAAAGACTCACTTTCCGGGTCAGATGGGCCTTTTTCCCGGCAGGAGAGGCCGTCCTTGAAATCCTCCCTCAGGAGACCGTAAACGGGATCAGGGCACACCATTTCTCCATGTCTTCAAAAACTTACGAATTTATCGATCTCTTTTATAAGGTGCGGGACCGAATAGATGCCTATACGGATGAAAAGGTGACCCGTTCGATTCTATACAAAAAACGTCAGGAGGGTAAGTCCAAGAGGGACATTGCCGTCACTTTCGACTGGGAAAAGAGGGAGGCGCAATACTCCAATTTCGGGGAAAAGGGAGCGCCGATCGCCATACTGCCCGGCTCCCTTGATCCTTTGTCCGTCTTTTATGCCTTCCGCCTTTCTCCCCTGGCGGAGGGGGCTGAGATTAAGGTTCCTGTGACGGACGGGAAGAAATCCGTGATGGGGAAGGCCCAGGTCATAAAGAGAGAGAAGATCAAGGTGGGAGAGGTCCTATACGATACCTACCTGGTGGAACCCGACTTGGAGCACGTGGGCGGTGTCTTTGAGAAGAGTCGCGAGGCCAAGGTCCGGATATGGGTTACCGCCGATGAGCGGCGCATCCCTGTCCGGTTTGAGAGTGAGGTCATCGTTGGAAGCTTCATAGCGGAACTCATCGCCTTCGAGACCAAGAAAGCGGACCAAGGATCCTAGTGCCCACATGTTCCGTCTGAACGACCTCATCCTCATCGTCTTCGTCTTTTCTTCCCGG
>JAZDGZ010000205.1:0-5160 GCA_043806375.1 Pseudomonadota bacterium
CATCAAAGGAATGAGATCAACATAAAGCGTCTTCTATCGGAGCCGACGTATGTCACGACTAAAAAACCCGGTAGAAATCCTGAAGTTACTCAACAAGTCAAACTGCAGGGAGTGCGGCGAAGCAACATGCCTGGCCTTTGCCGCTGTTGCTGCGCGGGGTAAGAGACCACTCAGTGAATGCCCTCACCTCGAGAAAGATATCATTGAACGGTTTGGCGGTAAAACCAAAGAGAACAACACCGTTGAGCAGGAAATGGAGGAATCCGTTGAGCAACTGAAAAGAAGAATTGCGTCGATCGATCTTTCAGCGGCAGCACTGAGGCTTGGGGCCGCCTATTCCGACGACAAATTGACGATCAAAATCCTCGGCAAGAATTTCAGTATCGATTCAAAAGGCAACCTTTCATCCGAGATCCACATTCACCCCTGGCTAACGATACCCGTCCTCAGCCATATCATCGAGGGCGCGGGAGTGCCTGATTCGGGTCAATGGGTTCCTTTCAGGGAATTGAAAAACGGAAAGACGTGGGCCCCCCTTTTTGGGCAACGGTGTGAAAAACCGCTGAAAAAGGTGGCGGATACCTATACCGATCTCTTTGCCGATATGCTTCACATTTTTAACGGCAGACAGGTGGAGAACCATTACGCCTCCGATATTTCACTCGTTTTACGTCCATTGCCAAAGGTCCCTATCCTGATTTGTTACTGGAAGCCTGAAGACGGGCTTGAATCCAGCCTCAATCTCTTTTTCGATTCGACTGTGGAAGAGAATCTCAGGATTGAATCCCTCTATGCCCTTTGCACCGGCCTTGTGAGGATGTTTGAAAAGATCGGACTGAGGCACGGGTGATCAAGATCAATTGAAGACTGCCTCGGTCCGCCTGTACCGGGAGACCACACCCAGGACGATCATGTCCGGCAGGATGAGACCCCCTTTATCGTATGCCGCTCCGCTCAAGCCCTCTCTCCTTTCTCTTGAGCACCTCTTCCAAGGCCCTGGGGATCTGTTGGATGATCTCAAAAACCTGGGTCACCGGCGTAGGCTCTGCAAAGTGTCCTGCGAGGCGGTTGACCTGGGCGGCGATGGTCGCCGCCTCGGTCACTTCGATCCCCGTCTCAATGAGGGCAGAGACAATCCCGGTCAGGGTATCCCCGGTGCCGCCTATCGCTTCAAGGGACGGTTCAAGGGGTGCATCGATACTTGTCAGGATTCCGGTCCGATCTGCCACGTAATCCTGGCTCCCTTTGACAAGGAGAAGGCGGGCAGCGTTGCCATGCCGGTAGGCGCGGGCAATCAGTTCAGGGGCTCTGTTTTCCTCGTGGAGAATAAACCCCCGGGTGTAGAAGGGGTGCGGGGCCTCCTCGTCGGCCAAAAAGGCCAGTTCCCCCATGTCAGGCGTGAACAGGTCATAGGCCGTGGCCTGCCCGCTCATCTTCGCCGCATACATGAACCCTGCGTCGGCAATCAGAAGCGGTCTTTGCGCCATCTCCTCCACGGCAAACAGGACCCGATTGTGCCAGTCCACGTCCGGCAGTAGATAATGAAAGGTCAGGGTTCGAAAATCCGCTTCCCCCAGGTGCCGGGACAGATGCTCATAAAGACGCCGGCTCCCATCCCCGAGGCCGATATCCCCCACAAGGTATCCAAGGGGCAAGTCTCGGCCCAGGACCTCCAGGACTTTGACCGCCGCCCCCAACAGGGCGGGCGTCCCTCGGTTCACCGGGATAGCCCTGTCTTCGATATAGACAGCGCCCTCTTTCAGGCTGACCTTCCCAAGAGATAAGGGGAAATCCTTTTCAGGCACCGTTCCCACTATGGCAAGCATCGTCGTTTCGTCTCCTCGTAGGCAAGCTGCAGGGCATACCCGCACAGGGTATGGCCGATTTCTCGCGGGCTGGGTGCATCCAATAGAGGCTTGCCGACCATCTCTCTGGCGAGATAAGGGACATCCGGGCACCCTCCTCCTGAAATGTTCACAATAACCAGGCTCTCTTTGTCAACGGTCAATTTCATATTCGCCGCCCGCACCATGAGATACCGGCCGAAGTCTTTGATATGGAAGAGATCCACGGGCTGCAGCAGAGGGCCGTTCACGGGCACAATATCCTTTGGGGCGACCCCGGCCTTCTCAAGGGTTCTCAGGATCTTCAGCTCTTCAATGAGGGGAAATTCAATGACCAGGTCGCAACCGCTCCTGATCTCGGGTGGAGGCCCCATCACCCTGATCCTCCACCCCTCCGCCTTGAGCACCTTTTCCGCCCTGATCACCTCACTCGTATTCTCGAAGACCAGGAAGCCGCGATCCCGGTCCGGTCTCTTTTTGGACGCCTTGGGCGTCTCCCCTTTGAAAAATTTCAGCAGTCCCAAGTCTAACCTTTCTGGATCTCGATCCGGAATCCTTCGCCTTCGGCCTGAACGTCCTTCACCTGCCAGCCCTGGCTCATAGCGGCACGACTCACATTCTCCCGGGAGGTATCCGTATCCACCAGGACTGCAATCTCGCCGCTGCCCGCCTTTTTCACAGCCTCCAACGTCATGAGGACAGGCTGGGGACAGGAAAATCCTCGTGCATCTACCGTTGTCGTCATATTCAACGCTCCTTAAATGGTCTTTTTTCTCATGGTGAACCCGATGAAAAGGCATGTGACCAGCCCGAGCATCACGGCGGCAATGCCATGGGGACCCACGGCCGCGGGTGAACTGGCGAGGCCGAAGTTATGGGCAAAGGCCGCCCCGACGATCATCCCTAGCACAAAGACCGCCGCATCCCCATCACCCTCCCCGGCCAGAAAAAGCTGTCGCCCGGGGCAGCCCCCTGCCAGCGCAAAGGCGAGTCCGGCTACCACCATGCCCCCGAAGTTCCAAAGGCCCATCGTGTGCGCAACGGGCTGGTTGGCAAAACCGGGATGGAATTGGCCCACAATCAGGTTCACCACAAAGGCCGCGACCACGAGGGCAAGGAGTCCCAGAAAGAGGTGGGCCTGTTTGAAAAGGATCAGATCCCTGAAGGCCCCCATGGTGCAGAAGCGGCTTCGCTGGGCCAGAAACCCTATGCCGAGGCCCACGAGCAGGGAGACGACGAGGGGGGCGTGCATGGCTCCCGGACCTTTGGCGCTGTAAAAGAGGACGCCGCTCTTTTCCTCCCCCTGGATCTGAGGATAGATGAACATGAGGACCAGGAAACCGAGCATGGCCAGGGGAAGCAACCACCCCACCGCGGTGTGGGTTGTGCTCGTTCGACCCAGGTTGTAACCGGCCCTGAAGAACCGTGTGCCGATCCAGATGCCGAAGACAAGCCCTGCAAGGCCCAGGATGGCGTTTCCATCTCCCCCTGCGAGCCTCAAGAGCGCCCGCCACGGACACCCCAGGAAGACCAATGCCCCGATCATGGCAAAGGCCCCCAGCACAAACCGGACAATGGGCGCAGATCCGGATCGAGGGCGGAATTCCTTGAAAAGATAGGCTGCAATCAACGAGCCCAAGACAAACCCGATGATTTCAGGTCTCATGTACTGGACCACAGCTGCACGGTGTAGGCCGAGGGCGCCTGCCATGTCCCTTTCAAAACAGGCAACACAGACCCCCATATTCCCCGGATTGCCCCACCTTTGCAGGAGGGGAGCAAAAAGGCCGATAAAGGCCCCAACGCCGATGATCCCCCACCTGGTTGAAAAGACGTTTTTTAGCACTGTCATGTAAGTCTTTCCCCCTTCCTTGGCGCACTGGTTCGATCGCTCAGTGACCGCTTCTTTCCAGCTTCGTCGATCTTTTCGAGTCTGCAGGGGAGGCTACATCGGGTTACTCAATATGTCAAACAGGAATTACCGATATATCGAGTCCAACCTATCGCTTCTGCCAATAGACCCCGTAGTTGCAAAAACGCTTTTGCTGAACAGACGAGCCCCTTTATTGCTGGTGGAATACGGCTAATTGGACGATGCGTGGAGGACCTCGTTATCAGTGCAATCTACGAGAAAAAAGAAACATCGCCGAAACAAGCAACCGAGCTCAGGGAAAAGGCTCTCACGGTCCTCCATTATGCAACAACCGGGTAGACATGCCTGCCGAAAACGGCTTTCCTGTATTTTGGAGGGGATTGTGGTAACATCCTTTGTGGTCCATGATGATCAACCCATGAAGCGGGTCGTCGGGTTGAGAGGAAAAGTCTTTAAATCGGAGAGATGGTAACTTATGAGTGGAATGATCGAGAGTCTAAACCTTTCCGCATAGGGGGCCGGAGAACCCATGGAGGAGATACACCTGCCCATTGACGGTCTGTTGGACCTTCACCCCTTCCGACCACAGGATGCCGCCTCCGTGGTGGACGAGTACCTGAGGGCCTGCCAGGAGCAAGGCATCCTGGAGGTCAGAATCATTCACGGCAAGGGGAAGGGCGCTCTGCGCCGGACCGTCCACGCCCTGCTTGAAAAACACCCGCTGGTCCTCGATTTCCGGCTGGATAGCGGTCCTTCCAGCTGGGGGGCGACCGTCGTCCGCCTCAAAAGTTGAGAAGGCCGGATGATAAAGCCACCCCCTGCCGCCCACCCCGATTTAATGCCCCTCGGGAGCCTGTCCGACAACTGGGACTGATATGCTGCCCACAAACCAAACAGCTTTTCCGTTCATGGTTCGATACCCTGGTCGCCTCTGGCGCCGCCGTAACCGGGTAAACCTCATCATGAACGGAAAATCACACGCTTACAGAACGCTGTCTCCGTTCGCCCTGAGGTATCGAAGGGTGAACGGAGCCTACATCTGGGTTGTCGGACAGCCTCATGATCACCCTTTCCTTGCCTTTGCTTCTCGCTTGACGGACTCGCTTCACGCAAATCCCCTTCGAATTGACTTAGGTCAATGAAATCCTCAGAAAAAGGGTTATCTTAAGGGTGTCAGAAATTGAGTGAGGTTTGCCATGGAGTGGGATGTACAGGCCAAGGAGGCCTTATCAAGGGTCCCTTTCTTTGTAAGCACTTATCTGAAGGAGATGTGAAGACCATGCCTATTCCCGGCAACCTGCTCACCACGGCCATGGCCGTGATGCCCCACAAGGACGTGGACCGGGCCCTTGAGGCCGCCCTTTCCCTGGATATCCCCTTTTGGCCCCAGCTTCCCCGTTACAGTTACTACGAGGACATGTACGTCCAGGCGTCCGAGCATTT
>JAZDGZ010000206.1:0-2609 GCA_043806375.1 Pseudomonadota bacterium
CCAGAAATAGGGCAGGAGCAGGCCAAAGGAGATAAGCGACCAACTAAATACAATCCCCAGCCCTTTGATAGCCTCCCCCGGGGTAACGATCATGTCCATACGCATGGTCCCCAGGGCCTTGCCGTCCATCACCAGCTTGTCGCCTTCCCGCCTGAACGAGTAGATGACCATGGCTATCTCCCCGTCCTCGTTGACAACGTTCATGCCGTCTTTCATTGTAAAATCCTCCGACCCGACATACCATCAGCGTATGATTTTAGGTTTATAAAAAGGCCACAACTTTGGGTCATGGGGGTCTCTTTTCAACCTATTTCTTCTTGGCGATAATCTTCCTTAAATCCAGGCCCAGGTCTTCCATGATGGCCGCCGTCGCTGCCCTGCCCCCGCCGCTTATCCCGGCGCCGGGGTGTGTGCTTCCTCCGCACATATAGAGCTTCTTGACGGGTGTCCTATACTGCCCCCAACCCGGCAGGGGCCGGTTGCTGAAATACTGGCTCAGATAGGCCCCGATATGCATGATGTCCCCGTTGTTCATGGCCGGGTTATACTCCTCTATATCGAGAGGGCTGAACAGGTAGCGTCCGAGGATGTTCTCGGGCCCCATGTTGGTCGTGTACTCCCTCACGGTCTCCATAATGTCATCGGCCAGCTTTTCCTTTATATCATTCCATTTTTCGGGGCCGCCGTCCTTTAGATTATAGGGCTCATAGTGGTACAGGTAAAGGGTGTGCTTCCCTTCGGGCGCCCGGGTGGGATCCACCAGCGACGCAACGCCCAAAAGGGGCATCCGGGAGCTTGGAATGCCGTAGGTGTATTCATCAAATATCCTGAGGAATTCCTCCTCAAAGGGGCTGATCTCCACAAAGAAGCACTCGTCCACGGCTTTCCCTGCCTTGTACTTGGGGGCCTCGTTGAGGGCGACGGCCTGGTTCATGGCCATAAAATTACTCTGCTGGATTCGCTCGACCCTTGTCGGGAAATCAGCCGGGAGATCTTCCGGCTTTGTCATCTGAAGGAAGAGCTGCTTGACGTTGAGGTTGGAAACAACGGCCTTCTTGGCGAGAATCTCCTCGCCGGACTCGAGGATGACCCCCTTTGCCTCGCCTCCCTCGACCTTTATGGCCTTGATGGGGCTGGAGACCATGATGGTGCCCCCCAGATCTTGAATGCACCTGGCCAGAGAGTCTGAGAGGGCCCCGGACCCCCCTTCAGGGACCGCCACCTTCCACGTCTGAAAGTGGGGAAACCCGAACATATAAACCCCGGTCCCCTTATCCCTGGGCCCGATCATCACCTCGGACGCAAACCGGGCTACGGCGATCTTCATCTGCTCGCTTTCAAACCATTCACCGGCCAGATCCCAGGTGCTTGATAGAATAGTTCTCAAATACTCGCGGCCCCCATCGCTCTGATCCATAAAGGAGACCATCCGTCCAAAGGGAGGGGTGGGCGAAAACATCGATGCGGCCCCGGCCTTGAGAATCGTTCTGGCATGCTCGCAGAACCGAGGGTAGACGTCTGCATCCTTCTTGGAGAACTGTGCTATGGACTCACAGGTCTTGTCAAAATCCTGGTACAGCACCAGCGCCCGTTGATCCGGAAAAACAACGGCGCAGGCAGGATCCGGGAAAATGTATTTCAGCCCGTACTTGGATTGAAGCCCTAACTCGTCACGGTGAATCAGAGGATTGGCCTGGATCGTCATGTGGATGAGCGAGGCCATATCATGCTTGAATCCCGGCAGCGTCCACTCTCTCGTGATGGCGCCGCCGCCGACTTTATCCTGCCTCTCCACCACGCAGACATCGAGCCCCGCCTTCGCCATATAGGCGGCAACGATAAGCCCATTATGCCCCCCACCAGCCAATACCACGTCATACGTATTCTTTCCCATGATCTCCTCCTCTGAAAAGCCTTCAAATTAAGAAAGTCTGCTAAATCTGCCGGGCTGCGTAGCTCCCCTCATGAACGGCGGCCCGGATGTTCCGGGCGCTCACACAGTCGCCGATAGCGTAGAGTTCCGGAACCTGGCCGTTCAATGCATCGTAGAGGCCCCTCCTCGGCACATAACCCCTGGCCAGCACCACGGTGTCCGCCTCAAGCTCATTGGTTCGCCACTCTCTGTCTATGGTGATCACTCCCTTATCCGTAATCTCTTGGACATCCGTACTCCGGATGACTTTTATCCCCAGTGTCGGCCAGATCACCTGCATGAGATAGGCCCTGTTCACCGGGTCCATTCCTGCGGCAAGTCTCTTTCCGCTTGACCGCATGACGATGGTTACGCTTTCGGCCAACTTTTTTTCCACAATAAAATCCGCAGTCTCCACCCCGGTTTGGCCATAGCCGCCAAGGATAATGACCTTCTTGCCCACGGTGACCCTTCCCCGAAGGACGTCCTCGGCTATGACCACGTGAGGCTTGTCGATCCCCGGAATCTCCGGAACCAAGGCCGCCGCCCCTGTGGCCACGATCACGACTTCCGGGTTGAGCTCTTTGACAAGCTGCGGCGTGACCTCTCGGCCAAGTTCAACCTTCACCCCGGCCTTCCTGCATTGGGTCTCAGCCCACCGGACAAAGGTCATGAGGATCTCTTTGCCGATCGGGAG
>JAZDGZ010000207.1:0-6321 GCA_043806375.1 Pseudomonadota bacterium
GCTGGTTTTTTTCTCGCGCTGGGGTGTCGGAATTCGGAATGGTCTAATTCCATGGGGCATGTGAAGTTTCATGCAAGGTTGACTCTTTCCAGGCAGGAGCCTGATATGGGAACCTTAATAATCCTTCGGCCCAGCTCATCCTTCTCCGCCCTACCTAAAGGTCATGATATCAGCCGCGTGGCGTTAAAACCGTCCGTCAACAAATCCCGTTTCAGTCCATCCACCTTTTTCCCGTTCTTGATAAGGGAATAAAAAAGACCAACCTTGTCTCTCACCCCGATCGCCTGATAAGCGTCCACAAGGCCATTCCGGAGGTATATTTCCTCCAGGATCCCTCTTTTTTCATCTTTTCGTGAGAAAAATTCGCCCTCCTCGGCGCTTTTTCTTCCTATGGAAATCACAGGAAACTCAATCTCCTTAAGGGCGCTTAACATTGGGGAAAAAAGATATTCCCTGGTCTGACCCATCATATTGCACCCGGCGGTCCATCCCTGGGAGATCGCGCTGTACCAGTTGAAAACGAGTTCATAGGCCCCGTCAGAGTTCCTGGATTCAGCCACATCCCCTGCGGCGTAAATATCAGGGTCGCTCGTTTGCATCCGATCATTGACAAGAATTCCCCGATTGGTTTCAATGGCCGTCGACTTGACAAGGTCCGCATTAGGTCTCACGCCGGCGGTGAGGAGAATCATATCTCCCTTGATCTCCTTACCGCTGAGGGTGACGACCCCGGTCGCCTTGTTTCCTCCAATGATCTCGGAGACCCCGTCCCCGAGAGAAAATGTCATTCCACGGGCCTCCAGCTTTCCCTTGACATACTGTGCCAGACCGGGGCTGAGGGCTTGAGGGAGAATCTGGTCATAGAATTCCACCACGCCGACCCCTTTCCCCAGGCGGGATAAGGCGATAGCGGCCTCCATGCCCATAGCGCCGGCCCCGATGATCACAACATCACGAACCTCTCCCAGGGCACTGGAAATTCTCTCTGCGTCGTGCAGGCGACTAAGAAAAAAAACGCCCTCCTTGTCAAGACCCTTTACGGCCGGGATGATCGGGGCAGCCCCGCTGGCGATCAGCAGTTTGTCAAACCCTATTTCCCCGCCCTCCTCCAGGATGACCCTCTTTTCCCTGTCCAGAACCTCCACCGCGCGGTGCCCGAGAACCTCTTGGAAAGGAAAGGCATACCCGCCACCCTTGGGCTTTATCTGGAGCTGATTTGCCGTGAGCTGCCCGGTCAGGTATTTTATAAGAAACATGGGGGCATAGGGATCTGCCTTCTCAGAGGAAATGACCGTCACATCGGGCTTCCGCCCGTGATGAAGACCCACATGGCGCTCAACGGCCTCAAGGGCTTTAATCGCGGCAGGGCCGTAACCGATGATTACGATCTTCATATCACTCCGGCAGCTCCTTTTTTATCCTGCCAATCGCCTTCTGTGCCTGGATCCTGGCGATCTCCTCCGGACTGTTGACCACAATGGCCCTGGCGACACAGGCGGCCTCACAGGCCGTCGGTTTCCCCTGGCGCAGCCTCTCGATGCACATATCGCACTTGACCATCTTTCCTATGTCGTCAAAATGGGGTGCCCCGTAGGGACACACCCACAGGCAGAATTTGCAGCCGATGCACCTTTCCCGGTCTACCAGCACCACGTCCGTTTCCGCATCTCGATAGATCGCGGCCGCAGGACAAACCTGGATACAGGGAGCGTCCTGACAGTGCATGCAGGCAAGCGGCTGATAGAATTGAAAGACCCGATCCCCCTTGATGACCGGCCCGTATTGATGGACATTGATGGGGCTGAAGCCTTTGGGATCACCTTCGGGGGGCGCAACAGGGTAGGGAGGGGCGTTGTGTTGCATCTTGCAGGCAATAATACAGGCATCGCATCCGACGCATCTGTCTTTGTCAAAAAAAATCGCCTTCTTATCCATTCTTTGCCTCCTCAACCTTGGTTACTTTGCATAGGAGGGCCCTGAAGGTCGTCGATCCCGTGGCAGGGTCGGGGGGAAGATCACTGGTGGTCAGGACATTGATGTTGGATTCAAACAGGCCCTCTTCATTGTTCCTCTCCGGATACCACCATGAATGTTGGGCCATCACAACCCGGGGGTCCAAACCGGCAAAGAGCTGTGCCTTCTGCTTGACCCTGCCCCTCTGATTTTCAATCCAGACCCAGTCCCCCTCCTGAATCCCCAGACCTTCCGCTGTCTCTGGGTGGATCAGGATGACGGGATCGGGGTGACGCTCCCTGAGCCAGGGAATTTGCCTGTACTGGCTGATGAAAAAATAGGGCGTACGCAGTGAGGCGGAGAGAATGAGAGGATACTCTTTGTAAAGCTCCGGTGTGGAGTATGGGCTTTCGTTGGGCTCCACATAATAGGGCAGGGGATCATAGCCGAATTTCTCCATGGCGGTCGAGTAGAGCTCCACCTTGCCTGTTCTCGTCCGGAAACCGCCCCCCTTACGCCAGTGATCCGTCTTGTACTTGTAGTACTTCTGCTCTTTTCCTGTCTTTCTTAGCCAGCCGATTTTCTGGAACTCCTTAAAGGTGATCCCTGAGCGCCTGATAAAGTGGTTGAATAAATCATCCACCGTCTCAAACCAGTGCTTTGGTTCGATTCGCCTCCCCAGCTCATTATAGATCCAGTAGGTGGACCGGGCTTCGCCCGGGGGTTCTACCGCCTTGACCATGGCGGAAAAGTGAAAGATCCCGTGTTCATCCCAGATGCCGTCCGTCTCCAACCAATGAGCGGCAGGAAGGACGATATCGGCGTATCTTGCCGTGGGAGACATATAGAGATCGGCCACCGACAGAAAGTCCAGTTTCAGCAACCCTTCGAGAATGCCCTTGCTATTGGCATAACAGAGGAGCGGATTCGTTCCATGGATGTGCATCACCCGCACCCTCTTGGGGTCCTCCTCCCTTAACTGCCTGAAGATGGTGTCCGGGTTGGAGAAGTGCCCCAGGACCCCGAGTTTGAATTTATCGCCGCCGGCCATCCCCTCCTTGGCTTCCCTTGATATCTTGATTTCCCTGCCGAAATCCTCCAGCGAGCCGGCCTCTGTCAGCACCCAGTTGACCATGCCCCCGGGCCGTTCAATGTTGCCTGTTATCGCCATCAGGCAGACCATGGCCCGGTTGTTCTGAGTGCAGTTATTGGAGGCCTCCAGGGCCTCTCCGATATTGAAGGCCGTCGGCGACTCAGCGGCGATCATGCGGGCCGCCTTGATGATCTTTTCTTTGGGCACCCATGTAATCTCGGCCGCTTTATCGGGCGGGTATTCCTGAACCCTTTCTTTCAGCTTGTCGAAACCATGGGTCCACTCGGCCACAAATTCCTTATCATAGAGCCCTTCATTGATAATCACGTTCATCATTGCCAAGGCCAGGGCGGCGTCGGTTCCCGGCCGGAGCTGAAGCCACAGATTCGCCCTGGAAGCCAGACGGGTAGCCTTGGGATCAATGATGATGAGGTTCTTGGCCTTGTCCAGGGCATTCAGAAACCACACGGCCATTTCGTTTTCCGGATTGTTGATTTCCGTTTGCCTTCCCCAGGCGACGATGGTCTTGGGAAACTCTCCGCCCCAGCCGTGGAAATCCGGGAGCAGCCTCACTCCCGCTGTGATGGCATAGACGACCAGCCGTGGGATATAACAGACATGGGCCGGCCCCATCATATTTCCGGTACCGACGGTATTGGCCAGCCGCAGGGTAAAAAGATTGTAGCCCCTTCCGGTGCCCTGGCCTGTGACGACGGAGTTGGGGCCATAATGGGCCGAGGAATCCTTTATCCGGTTTGCGACGGTATCAAGGGCTTCATCCCACCCAATCCGTTCCCACTTGTCTTCCCCTCTTTCACCGGCCCTCCTGAGGGGATAACGAAGCCGGTTTGGATTGTCCACTTCCTGGATGCTTGCCAGTCCTTTGGAACACATGGTCCCTCTCGTGGTCGACTCCGGATTTCCTTCAATGCCCGTGATCAGGCCATCCTTTACCGTAACTAAGACGCCGCAGCCCCCGTGGCAGTTGCAGCAGGTCGTCCTGACAACTCTCTCATTACCCATAGTTCCTCCTACTTTATTTTCCCCTCGGCCCGCAGCTTCTCGGTGATGACGGCCGTTAAACCCTTTTTGTCCGGCTTTCCGGTCACGGTAGGGATTTCTTCCACCAGTTCAAGCCTCTCCGGCAGCTTATAAGAGCTCACTTTTTTCTCTTTCAGAAAGGAAGTCATCTCTTCGAAGGCGAGGGGCTCTTTTGGTTGGGAGACCACAAAGGCACACGCCCTTTGCCCCATCAGGGGGTCAGGCATGCCCACAATGGCCACATCCTTTATCTTTGGATGTTTAAGGAGTATATTCTCTATCTCGATAGGATAGACATTCATGCCGCCACGTATGATCATGTCCTTCTTTCGGCCCACCACCATGAGATTACCCGCCTCGTCAAACTTGCCCAGGTCGCCGGTCTTGTACCAGCCGTCTTCGGTCCAGACCTCCATGGTGGCTTCAAGATCTTTGTAGTATCCGGATACGCAGGAAGGTCCGGACCCCCAAATTTCGCCCACACCCCCCGGCCCCGCCTCCTGTCCGTCATCGTCGACCAGTTTGATCAACGAGCCCTCAACAAGAGGCTTGCCCACGGTCCTGAAGCGTATCTCCTGCGACGATTCCGGGAGATTGATGCTCTCGGCACCCCAGTCTGAGGCCCCAAAAAGGGTCACGATGATGCCGGGAAGTTTCTCCTCAGCCCTGATGCCGACCTCATAGGGGAGGGGCGCTCCGGTGCACCACCACCTCCGCACGGAACTCAGGTCGTACTTCTCGCGCGCCGGGTGGTCGGCCATCATGGCCAATTGCGTGGGGACTACGCAGCCAACGGTCACCCGCTCCTTTTCTATGAGCCTGAAGGCATCTTCCATATCCGGGCTTTGGTGAAAGGCCAGCCTGCATCCCAGAAGGGGGGCGCCAAAAAAGCCGGGCAGGGCGATGCCTCCGCAATGGGGCGTAATCAGAGCAAAGACATCCTCCCCGGTTATCCCCAGGGCTTTGGCATTGTCTCTCCAGGTCAATAGGCGATGGCCGGTAGCGTACTCGACAAACTTCGGCTTCCCGGTAGTCCCTGTTGTGTGGATGATGAGAGAAGTCTCTGTACTCTTGAGCCCCTTGCCTCTCAGGGTGTCCTCTGGAACCTCTTTTTCTATGGGTCGCTTGACCATCTCCATGATCGAGAGGGTCCCTTCCGGCACCTCGTCTCCCGCGACAATTACGTGTTGAAGCCTCGGCAGATTCGGACGAAGGCCCTGGACCATCTGAAAGTAATCAAAGTCCCGGTACTTCCAGGGGATGACCAGGCCCACGGCATCCGTATGACCCAGAATGTATTCCATTTCGGGGTCGCGCAGGTTTCGCAAAGCGGGAAGGCAAACGATGCCGGCCTTCTCGCAGGCAACACGCAGTAAGGTGTGCTCCACCCCGGTCGGAAGCTGGACCACGATCAGGTCGTCTCGCCTCAGTCCCAGGTCAAGGAGGCCCAATGCAAGCCGGTCGATCCACTTCTCCGCCTCCGCCCAGGTGAGCCTGAAGTTGGTATCCACGATGGCCTCTTTGTCAGGGATCTCCCGTGCATTTCTTTCCCAAAGATCGAAAAGGGTCGTCTCCTCCCAGTACCCTTTTCTGACATACTCATCAATCAGTTCCTGTGTCCATCGAACCGGCTTAGACATGCTTTAGCCTCCTGAACAAAGTATATGTTAATTGATCACAAGTCCGCCGTCACAATAGATGATCTGTCCTGTCACGTTATTGGAGGCATCTGAGGCAAAATAGACGGCCAGGAGCCCTATGTCCCTGGGTTCCGTAAACCTTCGCAGGGGAATGGAGCGCAAGGTCGCGTCTCGGAGCTTCTCATTCTCAACGTACATCCTGCCCAGTTCGGTGTTGGCAAGACCCGACCCTATGGCGTTGACATAAATATTAAACCTTGCCCATTCCAGGGCCAGGCCCTTGGTGAACATGTTCAAGCCTGCCTTGGCGCTCCCATAGGGGATATGATAGAGAAAGGGTTTGGTTGCCTGATTGGACGTAATATTGATAATCTTTCCATTTTTCTGCTTGATCATGTGCGGGCCGACAGCCCTCGTAACCAGAAAAACGCTCGTCAAATTGATGTCCAATTGCTCACGCCATTCTTCTTCGGTGATGCGTTCATCGAACCCGGGGAAGAGTTCCGAATAGATCGTCTTCTTTCCCAGGGGAAACATGGGTTTCGCCGTACTCCTGCCCACGTTATTGACCAGGATATCGATCTTGCCGAACTC
>JAZDGZ010000208.1:0-7234 GCA_043806375.1 Pseudomonadota bacterium
CGAGGACCTGCCGGTAATCGTGGAACAGCACGTCAACGGCGCAAAGCGGGCCCTGGCGGCGGGATTTGATTTTATTGAACTCCATATGGCGCATGCCTATACGCTCTCCTCTTTCCTGTCGCTGTCCAACGGGCGTACAGACGAGTACGGGGGGATCTTGAAAAACCGCATGAGACTCCCCATCGAGATCTATGGGGCGGTGCGAAGTGAGGTCGGGGAGAAGGTTCCCCTCGGGATCAGGATCAACGGGGAGGATTTCACCATCAAGGGGACGACCCTGCTCCAGAGCACACGGATCGCCAGGAAATTTGCCGAACTCGGGGCCGACTACATCAGCGTGTCGGCGGGCAGCCGTTTTGAAGACGCTCCGACACCCCCGCCTGATACGCCGCCGGACCCCATGTCCGGTTACAGCGGACACCGGATGAGCCCGGCCTGGTGGTTCCCCGACATGACCCATGTCTATCTGGCGGACCCGATCGGCCGGACCGTCCGGGAAGCCGGCTTTGAGACGCCCATTGTGGCGGCCGGCAAGATCAGGATGCCGAAGCAGGCGGAACAGATCCTGGAACAGGGGAAGGCCGATATCATCGGTCTCTGCCGCGCCCTTTTGTGCGACCCGGATTGGCCCGTAAAGGCCAGGGAAGGAAGAGCCAAGGATATCGTGCAGTGCACGGCCTGCAACTGGTGCCTTGAGGCGGATTCCAGGATGGAAAAGGTCAACTGCTCCCGGTGGCCTGAAGGTCATCTGAAGGCACCGACGCCCTGGGGGAAGAAGGAGGCGCGGCCCAGCGCCCTTTCCAAAGAGGCTGAAGGGGATTAGGTTCTATCCATCCGGAAATCAGCCTTTAGAATGAACCATGCTTGGCCAAAATAAGATTTTCACCACGGAGACACAGCCTCCGGCCCGTAGGGCCTACGCCCCGGAGGGAGGACACAGAGAGAACTTTTTGTTTCTCGGGAGATACCGAGAAACAAAAACAGTCTGCTCCAGAACCCGCCCACTGCAGCGCCAGTCCTCAAGCCTCTGGACTCCGCTGGAGAGGCGACCAGGGTTATTTTCGTCTATCGGTATCTCCCGATAGACGAAAAATAATTCTCCCTCTCTGTGCCTGGTGGTGAACCCGGTTTTAAGTGACAGGACTCCTCCCCAAAAACATCAATGAAATCAAAGTGACTCGCAATGAATTCTATCGATATGGGGCGGCAATGAGGATGAACACCGGATCAGAAATCATCATCAATTCATAGATTGGTACAACATAAAGGAGGAAGGTGATGGCTATAACGAAAGTGGGGGTGCTGGGATGCGGGCAGATGGGTACGGGCGTTCTGCAGGTCTTTGCCCAGTCCGGCTACGAGGTGATCGGTGTCAGTCGCCGCCAGGCGACGCTGGACAGGGCCGTCAAATCTATTGATAAAAGACTTTCGAGCAGCGTCGAGAAGGGCAAAATGTCCCGGGATGACAAGGACGCCATCATGGGGCGCATCAGGACAAGCAGTACATTGGAGGACCTGAAGGATTGCGACCTGATTGAAGAGTCCATTCCCGAAGATCTGGAACTGAAAAAGAAGGTGTTCGCCGAACTGGACAAGATCTGCAAACCCGAGACGATTTTCGGGACCAATACCTCGGGCCTCTCGGTGACCGACATGGCCGCGGCAACAACACGGGGCGACAGACTGCTTGGGATGCATTTCCACAACCCGGCTCCGGTCATGAGGCTCCTGGAGCTTGTCAAAACCATCATGACGAGCGATGAGACCATAGAGACGGTCAGAAAATTCGGGGAAAGCCTCCATAAGACGGTTGTGGTCGCCCCTGATGTGGGCGGTTTTATCGTCACCAGGCTTTTCACGCCCTTCCTCCTTGGTGCCGTGCGCATGCTGGAGGCGGGCATTGCGACCCGCGACGAGATTGATATATCCATGAAGATGGCCGTCAACCACCCCATGGGACCTCTGGAGGTCGTGGATTTTATCGGCCTGGATACCGAGCTATCCATTGCCGAGACCCTCTATGAGGAGACAAAGGACCCCAAATATGCGCCCCCGCTCCTGCTCAGAAAAATGGTCACGGCCGGATGGTTGGGGCGTAAGACGGGGAAGGGTTTTTATGATTATAAATAGATCTCCTTTGAAATAATAAAAGTCAATAAATCTGAGGTCCTGATAACCGGCTTATCCGGTGTCAAAACGATAAACCTTTTGATTTCAGAATAAGGAGGACTCAAATGAAAGAGAAAAGATTGTTGATTGTCGCATGTATGGTTTTGTCCCTTATGGCAGGTTACGTGGGAGGGGCGGCGGCCGCCCCCTCCTCGTTGCCGCCTGTCTTGATGTTCACGACGCATGCCATGGGGACGAAATATTATGCCATGGCCTCCGGGTTGGGCAAGGTCTTGAGCACCCACCTGAAAACGGAAGTCAAGGTGATGCCCACCACCGGTCCGGGTGAATGGATGCCGATGATTCGAAGCGGAGAAATTGATCTGGGGATTGCCAATGACTGGGACAGCCAGCATGGATTTCTGGCCAAAGGCCCCTATGAAAAACCCCTCCAGGGAAAGGGGTCGAGGGTACGGCTGCTCACCAGCGGAGCGCCCAATATTATGTCGGTGCTTGTCTCGGAAACTTCAGGGATCAAAAAATATCAGGACATCAAAGGGAAACGCTTCATCGGCCATTACACCGGCAGCGCGGGCCAGACAGCACAGGCACTGGCCGCCCTGGCCAACTTCGGATTGACCGAGAAGGATGTGAAGATGGTCTCGGTGCCGGGCGTGGGTCCTGCCATCCGGGCACTTATTGAAGGCCGGGCCGACGCATCAGGGACAGGGGCCCTGGGGATGGGCCTTGTCGCTGAACTGGATGCATCGAAAGGGGCCCGTTTCATCTCCTATGACACCTCACCGGAAGCCATAAAAAGATTTCAGGCGGTCTACCCCGCGAAACCGGTCAGGGTCGAGCCGGGACCCGGTAAAATCGGCGTGAAAGAGCCGACGACCATGGTGGAATACGATACCTATATGTTATCCAGGGCGAATCTTCCGGAAGATGCCGCCTACGAACTGGTGAAGGTACTCTGGGAATACAACAAGGAACTCTGGCCCATTCATGTCGGCCTGAAATCCTGGACCACGGACAAATTTGTCATTGAGAAACCCCTGGTACCCTATCATCCCGGGGCCATCAAATTCTACAAGGAGAAGGGTGTCTGGAACGCCAAGATGGATGAAATCCAAAAGAACCTCTTGGCCATGGAAAAGTAGACCGGGGAAACATGCCCAAAAAACATCACTTGGGTTTCATCGAAAATTTCCTGGGGTTGGCCATCCCGGCAGTGGGCATATGCTATGTCCTGGATATCCCCCTTTACGTGGCGGGCGTATCCCTGTTCAACGAGCAATATCTAAGCATGTTTTGGGCCCTCATCACGGTCCTTATTTTTCTGACCGTACCCGCTACAAAAAAGTCGAAAGGGAAGGGGGCCGGTTGGCTCGATCTGGTTCTTGCCGTCCTGACTTTATTCATCGGATTGTACGTCGCTGTTTTTTATCCTCAGATCTTGAACAACCTCGGCACCCCTTCTCGTTTCCAACTGGTATTCGGCTTGCTTGCGGTGCTCGTGGTCCTCGAGAGCGTTAGACGGACCACGGGCTGGCCCATTGTGATTATTATTCTATTGTTCATCCTTTATGCCAAATTCGGCAACCTGGCCCCCGGGATTCTCAGGACCAGAGGGCTTTACTGGTCCCGGCTTTTCCAGCAGCTCTACGTGGGTTCCAGTTTCATGTTCGGCATACCCCTCAGAGTGGCAGCGGGCATGGTGTTCGGCTTTATCCTTTTCGGAAATGTCGTCATGCGGACAGGGGGCGGAGATTTCCTTTTCAATTTTGCCCAGGGCCTGATGGGACGTTACCGGGGAGGCCCGGCCAAGGTCGCCGTTCTGGCCAGCACCTTTTTCGGCACGCTCTCGGGGAGCGCGGTCGCCAATGTGGCGGGTACCGGCATGGTGACTATACCCATGATGAAAAGGACCGGTTACCCACCCTCCTATGCCGGCGCGATCGAGGCTACCGCTTCGACCGGAGGTCAAATTGTACCACCGGTTATGGGGGCGGCGGCTTTCGTGATCGCCGAATTTTTGGGCATCTCCTACGCGGTTGTCGTTTTTGCAGCGCTTATACCGGCCATGCTTTATTACTACGGCCTTTTTCTGCAGGTTGACCTGCGGGCCGCCTCGACCGGGTTAGAGGGCCTTCCACGGGAAGCGATTCCGTCCTTGAAAAAAACTCTGCGTGAGGGATGGATTTTTATACTGCCCCTAATGGCCCTCGTCGTCACACTGTTTATTCTTTTCATGTCACCGGGGTCCGCTGCCCTTTACAGTACTGTGGTGGTGATTGCAGCGACACTGCTGCGAAAAGAAAGCCGTTCGGCCTGGACCTGGTCCCTGGTGAAGGATATTCTTAATCAGACGAGCAAGACGCTTTTTGAACTGGCAGCCGTGAGTGCAGCCGCAGGTTTTGTCGTGGGCATTGTCGGTTATACGGGGCTCGGTCTTTCCATGTCCCGCGTGCTCACCGAGGCGGCTGGGGGCAGCCTCATCCTTCTTGCCCTTCTGACGGCCTTGACCAGTACCATTTTGGGGATGGGTATGCCTACCACGGCCGCCTATATCCTCCTGGCGGTGCTGGCCGCACCCGCGCTGACAAACCTCGGGGTGGAACCCATTTTGGCCCATTTATTTATTTTTTATTACGGCACCCTTTCCATGCTGACCCCGCCGGTCTGTCTTGCCTGTTACGCCGCGGCATCTATTGCTAAAACACCACAGATGCCCCTTGCCTTCCGGGCTATGAGGCTCGCCGTCGCAGGTTATGTGGTGCCGATCATTTTTCTCTATGAACCGGGATTGGCCCTCATCGGCACCCCCTTAGGGATCATCTATTCAATTTTGGTGGCTGTTGTCGCCATCAGCTTCTTCGCATTCGGGGTGGAAGGGTTCTTTTTGACCGCTCTAAAAAAGCACGAAAGACTGCTGGCGATGGTCATTGCCGTTGCCGTATTCACTCCTAACAGCATTATCCGGGTTATCGGTTTGGTTCTGCTTGTTTTTCTATTGGTTGTCCAGTTACGAAAGAGGAAGGCCATACAACCCTTCCGGCCGGTCATGTCGCCGGTCAAAAAATAAACGCGAAAAAAGGAGAAAAGACGTGGAAGCTTTCAGAGATTTGAGGGATTGGCTGAAAAAAGTCGAAGAGATCGATGAATTGAAGGTTGTCGACAAGGAAGTGGATTGGGACGAGGAATTGACGGCCATCACCTATATGGCCGCCAAGAAAAAGGCGAGCCCGGCCCTTCTTTTCCATAAGGTAAAGGGGTACCCCCAGGGATACAGGGTCCTCAGCAATATCCTGGGATCCAGTCTCAACCGGATCGCCCTGAGCATGGGGCTCCCCGTAAATCTCTCGGCCATGCAGATGATCAAGGGCGCCAGGGACGTCTATAAGAGGCCGGTTCCACCGGTGGAAATCAGCCAGGGCGATGCCCCGGTCAACGAAAACGTCCTTTCAGGAGAGGATATCGACCTTTTTAGCTTTCCCGCACCCAAAATGTGGCCCCTTGACGGGGGGCGGTATATCGGCACCGGGGATGTGGTGATCACAAAAGATCCGGAGCTCGGCCACTTGAATCTCGGGACTTACCGACAGATGATCCTGTCCAAAAATGAAGTGGGTTTTTACATCTCTCCGGGGAAAGATGGCCTCCTTCACCGGGAGCAGTACTGGAAAAAGGGGGAACCCTGCGAGGTGGCCGTGGCCTACGGCATTGATCCCGCCCTTTTGATCGTGGGGTCCATGGGTTTCCCAAAGAACGTATCGGAGTACGACTACGCCGGGGCGCTCAAGGGGGAACCCGTCCGGGTGGTTAAGGGCCACGTCACAGACCTCATGATCCCGGCGGATGCGGAGGTCGTGATCGAGGGCGTCAGCTACCCGGACCAGTTCAAGGATGAAGGCCCCTTCGGGGAATTCCAGGGTTACTACGGCCGGCCGGGCGGTCCGACGCCTTTCATCGAAGTGAAGTGCATCCACTACCGCAATAACCCCATCCTGACCGCAGCCCTGATGGCCGATCATCCGTCCTGTGAACAGAATCTTTTCTTCGGCATTGCCCGTTCAGCGCGCATATGGGACGATCTTGACCGTCTTGGGATTCCGGGCATCAAAGGCGTGTACTGTGTGCCGGCCGCAGCCGGTGGTTTTGGGATGACCGTGGTTTCCATAGAGCAGTTGAGGCCGGGTCATGCCTCTCAGGTCGCCAGCCTGGCCGCCCAGTGCCCGGGAGGCGCCTACAACTCCAAGTGGATCGTTGTCGTGGATGAGGATGTGGACCCGACGGATCTGGAACAGGTGGTCTGGGCCATGTGCACCCGGTGTCACCCGCCGGATGATATCGACATCCTGCGGAACACCTGGTCCACCTACCTGGACCCCACCAGGAATCCGCCCGAACTGAGGCCCTACGGGGCGAAAACCTTGATCAATGCCTGCAAGGAACACAAGTATCTCAAGGAATTTTCAAAAAGGACCCTTCTCCGGGAGTCGATGTATCAAAAAGTGAAAGGACGATGGAAGGATCTGGGTTTTGATTTCGATCCGCCGGAGTTGAGCACCTTTGAACCTGAAGCAAAATGAAGGACTTGAGAACCCGGAGCAGGCGCCTGACCTTTCCGGCAAGGGACGTTTTCAGGTATCCCCTTCTGAGCCCGTGCGAACACTTTTGATGGTCTCGTAAACGGTTATGACCGAGCTTTCGGTCACCCCCCACATGAATACGCCAAAGGCATACAAGAATGTAGGGGCGCACTTTACGTGCGCCCGCAGGGCGGAGATCAACTCCGCCCCTACCAGCGTATTTTCACGGCAACAAGTCCCACAAGCCCTTGTTTCCTCATTCCGGCGAAAGCCGGAATCCAGTCTTTTCAATTAGTTACAGACGTCCTGGACCCCGTTTTTCAACGGGGTGACGACTTTTTACGAGACCGTCCTCTTTGATTCGCAAATAAATAATTTAATAATCCTACCACATCTCTGCATCCATTTCTAAGATCTTTTTCTTCTCGGCTCTGGCGGCGCCTTTTTCGTGGTCACCGTGGATTTTGGGGTTGCCATAAACCACCACAGTTTCTAATATTGATGAACTCGTAAAAAGCCCCCTTCGCCCT
>JAZDGZ010000209.1:0-6858 GCA_043806375.1 Pseudomonadota bacterium
CAAATCGAAAAGGCATTGGCCCGGCTGTTTGATGATGAAGGGCATCGGATCGTCTTCTGGAATGACCCGGAGAAGGAATTCCTCATTACGGTGCCCCTGCTCAAGCTCCCCAATGGCGTGACTGTCCTTCGGCTCAATCAAATCGGGGCCTTTAAGGCAAAGATCCGGATCGAACGTGATGATCCTAAAGGGCGATATCTCCTCTATGCGCCGACAGAAGAACCTGACTACGAAGAGGACTGGCTACTCGATATTCGGCTCTACAGCCGCACTTTCCGGGCCGACCGCGCCTCTATCATTCTTGATCAACTGGGACTCGCAAATCAGCACCTTCGGGAGCACCTTGCTGCACGCCGGAAGTTCTTTGATGGGAAACAGAGGCTTGAAAAGCTTCAGCCGTTGATAGCGCCCGATGACACGGACTTCGACCTCGACCGCAAGATGATAGCCGTTGTAACCAAGGCGGACCAGCCGGAATGGTTTACGATCATTCGCACGCTTTTCCATGAATTCACCAACACAAATGGGGAGGAGATTGATCTTGACAAGCCACCCGATGCCTGGCTCCAGATCGAGAAGTTTGACCTCGATGAGCCATTCTGGCGGATGGCGAGATCAATATTTGGTTACAGCGAAGAGAACCCTAGCTTGAGGAACCTTCTCATCCGCCTTCTCGTTACCGATTTCGGCCATCATCTGAAAAAGGGAGTGCCGGATTCCCTCGCTCATCTGTTGCTGCCCCAATCCGGCAAATCCAACGCAGTGGTCTGCCTCGCCCAGTGGCGGGATAGCAACAGCAAGGGGAGCAGCTATGACCGGCTGTCCGACTTGGTGGCCGGCATCCTCAAGATCGAAGATCAGCTTTATGGGTTCGATTTAGAGGACCTGTTGGAAGGGATGACCTTCCAGGCCGTGGAAAAGGCCGTTGCGCTGAGCCTCCGGGATAGGGTTACATCCCTTGCTGGAACGATCAACGTCGATGATATCCGCGGAGTCGCTGCGCATCGGCAGGCCGGTCACTGGGCGTCGCCGAATGTGGTGGGGTCGGCGCATGTACCTCGGACGGAATTGCATGCTGTTTACGAGGCCCTTGTGACGGCTTCGGAATTCTTCGCCCTGAAGAATGCCCACGATCAGGGATTTGACTACAAAGACCCGGAAACGATGTACCACGCCTACGAGAAGGAACTATTCAGATTTGATCAGCTCTATAGGCTATTCTGCGAACATGCTGATGTTGCTGAAGCAAAGATCTGGGACGTGCTCAAGAAACTCCGGGCCGAGGTTGAAGCCTGCTATGTCAACTGGTACGTCCACAATCTTGCGGATCATTGGGGGAAGTTCGTTGATCCGAAGGGCAGCAGCTCACTCTTATCATCCTGGAAGCTCGGTCAAGTGCTCAGGCAGGAACGCTTTTTCGTGACACATGTGGCCCATCGCTTGCGGGAGGCTGAGCGCCGTCGGAGCTTCGTGATTATCAGTGATGCCCTGAGATATGAGGCCGCTGAGGAACTCACCCGTGAATTGAACGGAAAATATCGCTTCGAGGCTGAACTCAGTTCACAACTCGGTGTTCTTCCATCCTATACCGCGCTTGGCATGGCCTCGCTGTTGCCGCACAAGAAGGTGGAGTATAAGGCCAACGGTGACGTCCTGGTCGACGGTCAGCCCACAGCATCCTTTGATCAACGGAGCCAGATTCTTACGTCGGTCGAAGGCGTCGCTATCAAGGCCGAAGACCTCGTGGAGATGAAAAAGGACCAAGGGCGCGATTTCGTTAAGGATAAGCGCCTTGTCTATATCTACCACAACGCTATCGACGCTACCGGAGACCAGGCGCACACCGAAACACGTACCTTTGAGGCCGTGCGACGCGCGATCCGGGAGGTTGCATCGGTAGTGGCCTATGTGATCAATAACTTGAACGGCCACCACGTCGTGATCACGGCGGATCACGGTTTCTTTTTCACTGAGTCGGCCCCGGGTGAGCCCGATAAGAGTACCCTGCCCGACAAACCGCCCGGAACCGTCAAGACAAAGAAACGATATCTCATTGGTCACAATCTTGGCGACCATGAGAGCGTATGGCATGGCTCAACCGGCGTCACCGCTGGGGCGGAAGGCGACATGGAGTTCTGGATTCCCAAGGGAGCAAACCGTTTTCATTTCACTGGAGGTGCTCGATACGTGCACGGCGGGGCGATGCTTCAGGAAATTGTCGTCCCTGTCGTGACAGTACGGCACATCAAGGGAAAGTCGGTTGCGTCGACAAAGACAAAGAGGGTCACAGTCCATGTGCTCGGAACGAGCCACAAGATAACCACGTCCCGACACCGTTTCGAGATGATTCAGATGGAGCCGGTGAGCGATCGGGTGAAGCCTATCACCCTTAAGGTTGCAGTCTACGAGGCGAATGAGCCGGTCACGAATATAGAATCGGTGACCTTCGAGAGTTCCTCCGAGAATATCGAGGAGCGAAAGAAGTCGATCACCCTTATCCTTCAGGACCGGGAATATAACAAAAAAGCCAAATATCGTCTTGTCCTTCGGGACGCAGAAACCGGGGTGGAGCAAGAGAGCATGGACGTAATTATTGATAGGGCATTTAGCGATGACTTCTGAGATTAGACAAGATGCTTTGAATGGAAGCCTTGATGAGCTTCTCAATCGACACTTCGCAGGCAGGGTGGTGCGCAAGGATCTCACCAAGCTCGTGAAGGAAGGGGCCAACGTGCCAATATACGTCCTGGAGTACCTCTTAGGGCAGCACTGTGCTTCCAACGATGAAAAGATCATCGAGGACGGCTTGACGACCGTGAAACGGATCTTGGCCGAAAACTATGTGCGGCCCGATGAGGCTGAAAAGGTTAAATCGATCATTCGGGAACGAGGCACGCTCAAGATCATCGATAAGGTCACGGTTAAGCTCAATGAAAAAAGGGATGTTTACGAGGCTCTTCTGTCTAACCTTGGCACCAAGAGTGTTGAGATCAGTACAGGGACCGTGCGCCGCTACGAGAAGCTTCTGGCCGGCGGGATCTGGTCGATTATAACGATGGAGTATTTCTATGAGGAGGGCCAAAAAGGGTCACCGTTCATTGTGCGGGAGTTGAAGCCGATTCAGATGCCGAACATGGACATGGATGAACTATTTGAGGGGCGGAGGTATTTTACCGAGGACCAATGGCTGGACGTTCTCCTCCGTTCCACAGGGATTGAACCGACCCAATTCGAAAAACGTGTGAAGTGGCATCTTTTAGCCCGTATGATCCCCCTCGTTGAGAACAATTACAACGTCTGTGAACTGGGACCGCGTGGCACCGGGAAGAGCCATATCTACAAGGAGATCAGCCCCCACAGCATCCTGATTTCCGGTGGCCGCACTACCGTTGCCAACCTGTTCTACAATCTTGCCAACCGAACGGTAGGGCTCGTGGGGCTTTGGGACGTGGTGGCCTTCGATGAGGTAGCCGGGATTTCCTTCAAGGACAACGATGGTGTCCAGATCATGAAGGATTACATGGCCTCGGGCTCGTTCGCGCGGGGACGTGACATGATCAATGCCTACGCCTCGATGGTCTTCGTAGGCAACATCAATCAGCCGATCGACACCCTGGTCAAGACGAGTCACCTCCTGGCACCGTTTCCGGAGGCGATGATCGATTCGGCCTTCTTTGACCGATTTCACGCCTACATCCCCGGATGGGAGATTCCCAAGATGCGGCCTGAGTACTTCACGAACCAGCATGGGCTCATCGTGGACTATCTCGCTGAGTTTCTGCGGGAGATGCGGAAGAGGAATTTTGCCGACGCCATCAACAGGTATTTCAAGCTTGGCCGGGATCTGAACCAGCGGGACACGATTGCGGTCAAACATACGGTTTCGGGCCTCCTGAAACTCCTCTATCCACGGGAAGATTATGACAAAGACGCTGTCCGGAGGTGTCTCGAATACGCTTTGGAGGCCCGTCGGCGAGTCAAGGAGCAACTGAAGAAGATCGGGGGCATGGAATTCTACGAGGTGCATTTCTCCTACCTCGATCAAGATACTTTGGAAGAAAGATTCATCAGTGTACCAGAGCAAGGTGGCGGTTCACTCATCCCTGCGGGGCCTTTGAATCCGGGCGTGCTTCACACTGTGGCCACGGGGGGCAGCGGACATCTTGGACTCTATCGGCTGGAAACTCAAGTTACGGCAGGCAATGGATCACTGACCCTGTCGGGATTTGGTTCGGTAAGTGCAGCGAAGGAAGCCGTAAAAGTCGGCTTTGACTATTTCAAGGCAAATGCCTCAGGGGTCAGTGCGTCGGCAAAGACGGCTGACCACAATTATCACCTCCATGTCATCGAGCTTCACAATACGGGACCTGCCACAACAATGACCCTCGTTGCGTTTGTAGCTCTATGCTCAGCCCTCCTCGGCAAACCTGTCCAGTCCCAGTTGGTCGTGCTCGGGAGCATGAGCCTCGGCGGAAACATCGTTCCAGTCCAGAACCTGGCGGAGTCCCTACAGGTTGCGTTCGACGCCGGTGCGAAGCGCATCCTGCTCCCTATGGCAAGTGTAAGTGCCATTCCGAGTGTCCCCGGCGAGCTTTTTGCGAAGTTCCAGACGAGCTTCTATGCCGATCCTAAAGATGCCGTGTTCAAGGCTTTGGGTGTAGAATAGGCGCATATGAGCCAAACTGAGAGCAGGTGTCCGAGACAAAGTGGGGACCGCTATAGCAACCAGATTTGAACCCCAGCGGAAACCTCAAACAGCAAAGGCGGTCAACAACGTTCACGGAAGAGAAGATACAAAACGGACCTCCTATGTTAATACAGAAAGTCAAGGCCACTCATCACTGACTGCGGGGATTGGAAAACGGCACAGGCGGAAAGTTGAGCAGCGAACAGGAAAGCAGAAAGGCCCTCCTGCGCGATCGAAGACCGGAACTCAAGGCCTTTGACGGCATCCTGCCTGAGATTATTGCTACGGGCTTCGGCCCGGAAGTCCTCCGTCCCCAGCTCCGGCAGTATGCCCTCAATGATGCCATGCTCTGCCTCAAGGCCCGCTGGCTGAAAAAACTGAGCGGCCTGATCCAGGACGGTCCCCTTGCGGATTGGCAAAAACAGGCTGATCAGACGGGACTCCATGCAGACTTTTCTACCTGGATATCCGATGCCATGACCCATCTGGATCACCATTGCGCTGTTGTTGGTCCTGCGCCGCCGGAAGAAAAAACGCTGGATGCCGATCCCACGGCAAAAGAGCTGGCGCAAATGATTTGTACACAGGCGGAGGCCATGCTGATGGATGCTATACAATGCGCCTGCAAGGTCTGGTGGAAATCCTTCGATTCCCGGGTTTTAAAACCTGTGTCTGAAAAGATCAGGGATGCAAAAAAAGAATTGCAATCTCTGAAGGAGGAATCCCTCGATCCGAAGCATGATTTCAATAAACAGTCGGATATCAAACGAAAGATGAATGCTTTGAAATCCGACATCAAGGTATGGCAGAATGAACTGGCCTTAAAGACCGGCCAGGGAAAAACCGTGAGAGATACCATCGAATCATGGCCTTGCCCGGAGGCCCTGACGTGGGAACAGTGGCTGGCCGGGCAGGATCTATATGATAAGATATCCAGCCTGAATGCAAGGCGTCCGCCGCCTCTAACGGTCCGGGAATTCATCCGCCAGGAAAGCCTTTATCAGCCGGATATCAACGACGGCGTCCGGGTGAATATCGCGCCGCTCCAGAGGGCAGGGCTGTTGACGGCGGATGCTCTGGCTGCTAAGGATGTGGACAAGGCCATTGCCGACCGGGCCGCCTGGCGCGATGATGAGCGCCGTTGGTACCGGGAAGGGAAACTGCCCAAACCGGGCTGGTGGGAGTAAACGAAGAAGGGATGGTGATTTTATGAAGCTGGCAGAGAATGAAGAACGGGCATTGAAACGATTGCGAGGGGAATTGTTTGCGAGATATCCTATTCTTGATTTTCGCCTCTATGGATCGAAAGCAAGAGGAGAGGGAAGGCAGGATTCCGATCTGGATGTCATGATAGAACTTCCCGATTATGACCGGGCGATAGTTGCAGAGATTGACGATATCGTCTATCGGATCAATCTGGAGCATGATGTTTTCATTTCCGCCCTGGTCTTCGGAAAGGATGAACTGGAAGAGGGGCCGATGTCCGAATCCCCGATTTATAAAGTCATCCAGAGGGAAGGTGTGCCGTTATGAGCATAGATGAGAAGAAGAAATTGCTGGCCCTGCATAGGTTGCAACAAGCGGTGGAGAGCCAACAAGAAGCTCAATATCTCTTCGCCGGCGGCCGCGGGGGCCGAAGGACACGAGGAGGCTCCTGAGCAGGGCTACTGTAGTTCACCGGGCAGCTTATGCACGAAAAGAGGAGCAGCTCCTTAGCCTCCCACTGTCGGGCATCCTTAACGACCGCGGAGTACTCGTAGAATGATGAATGAATGATGATGGATAAGAACTCGCTTTTCGATAAGGTGAGTTCAGGGAAATTGGACCTGTGTCTCAAGGGGAAAATACTGCTATATTTGTTGCAGATCTCATGTCTGTTCGATCCTGTGATAACAGAGAGTGTTATCTTAGATTGCCGTCATCTTCATCAAACCAGAAAAGAATATGGGTGTACCCCTCGCGGTCCATCAATGCGGCGGAGGGGCGCAGTCTGTCGAAACTATTTCAGTGGCGATACAGGCAAGGGCGTGACAAATTCAACACGCTCTTCATGAAGTAACGACCTTACCTTCTTTCGAGCCTCTTTGTATTCGGGATCCTTATACATGGCTTCGCGACTCGCCCAGAATTGATTAAAATCGTCAAAGCCCCATATATCGATGACCTGATCA
>JAZDGZ010000210.1:0-5251 GCA_043806375.1 Pseudomonadota bacterium
CTGCAGGGGCCCCGTTGTAACCGGTCGCGAGGATCCTTTTATTCTTCACCACGATTGCGCCCACGCTGCGGCGAAGACAGGTCGATCTCTTGGCCACCAATTCGGTAATCGCCATGAAATATTCGGGCCATGAGGGCCTCATCAAAGGCTTCCCTTCCGTTGAATTTGCCCCCTCTCCCTCAGCCATCTAACCCCCCCAGGAACTCATAGATAGGAAATCTTTGGCACAGGTCGGATACGAGGGAACGGCCATCCCGAAGGGTCTTTTCATCAGCCGGTTTTGCCAGGATCTCTTTGATCATATGGGCTATCACCTGCATCTCCGGTTCCTTCATGCCCCTGGTCGTGAGGGCCGGCGTCCCTATCCTTATGCCGCTGGTCACCTGGGGACCCCTTTGATCAAAGGGCACGATGTTTTTATTGACCACGATGCCCGCTTCGCCCAAGGCCCTTTCGGCCTCAAGCCCGGTTATTCCCCTGGAGGTGAGATCGATCAGGAGCAAATGATTATCCGTGCCTCCCGATACGAGATCGAAACCGCAATGGATCAGCTCTTCGGCAAGGGTCCTTGCGTTCCGGATCACCTGTCTCTGATAGATCCTGAACTCCGGCCTCAGGGCCTCGCCAAAGGCAACCGCCTTGGCGGCAATGATGTGCATCAGGGGACCCCCCTGGATGCCCGGAAATAGGCCTTTATTTATGGCCGGGCCATACCTTTCCTCGGAGAGGATGAACCCGCCCCTCGGTCCCCTGAGGGTCTTATGGGTCGTGGAAGTAATAAAATCAGCCTCTCCCACGGGCGAAGGATGCAGGTCTGCGGCGACGAGTCCCGCAATATGGGCGATATCAGCCATCAGGGTGGCTCCGATCTCGCTGGCTATGTCACGGAACTGCCGAAAGTCAATCACCCTGGGGTAGGCGCTCGCCCCGGCGACGATCATCTTCGGTCTGTGTTTCTTTGCAAGGTCGCGAAGATGGCCGTAGTCTATGAGATGGCTCTTCGCATCAACACCGTAGGAAATGGGCTTAAAAAGGCTTCCGGAAAAATTGACGGGGCTGCCGTGCGTCAGATGCCCCCCGTGTGACAGGTCCATTCCGAGGATCACATCTCCAGGCTTCAAAAAGGAGAAGTAGACGGCCATGTTGGCCTGGGATCCGGAATGGGGCTGAACATTGGCGTATTCCGCCTTGAAGAGCTTCTTCACCCTCTCGAGGGCAAGCCGCTCCACGATATCCACGTACTCGCACCCGCCATAGTACCTTTTGTTGGGGTAACCTTCCGCATATTTATTGGTCATCACGTTGGCCTGGGCCTCTATGACCGCCCGGGAGGCATAGTTTTCCGAGGCGATCATGACCAGGGTCGTCTTCTCGCGATCAATCTCGGCCCGAATGGCTCTCGCGACCTCAGGATCAACCTTTTGCAAGTCATCCTCTTTCAAAAAGACTCTCCTCCTCCGTCGATCTGATCCTATGATAATATCCATTTCAATAGACCTGATGAAGACTTTTCTCTTGCCTGCCGCGAATATTAGTAGATGGGCCTTCACCTGTCAAATCATAATTCACCCCGCAGGAGGCGCTGATCCTTATCCGGAAGCCCTTTCCCGGATGCAGGAGGTCTTGGTGGGAAGGGCTTAGAATCGGTAGGATGGTTGGGTAGGGGACAGGAGCGCGGTGACAATGTGGGCCTGGCAATAGGCCTCGAGCATTCCGGCCACCCGGTCGCGGGTCGCCAGGGTCCTCTCCTCACTCTCCTCGCCGAGCCCGTCCACGTTCATGACAATGATTTGGGTCTCTTCCGTGATACGGGTGTTGTGCCCGTTTCGCCAGTTCCAACGACGACACATGACCTCACCCGACTCACCGACTGTGTAGATAATCTCTCCCGGGACCGGATGTTCGATGGTCTCCGGACTGCCAAGAGGGACGAAAACCTCGCTTCCCGTCGCATAGCGAAGCTCCAGGCAGTCGCCTGCGCGGTCAACATCGTCCCCGCCCACCGGAACCACGTCTGCAATAGAATTGCAGTTCATGATGGCTACGACCTTGTTGATGAAGGGGATGCGGGTTCCCGCCTTCTGGGCCCGCTTGATGAGGGCAGAGTGGGCAGGCGGGTACTTATTGGGGTTTGATCCGAATTTTCGATGGACCTCATCCCAGGCGACGATTCTGGGATCCGCCTTGAGGTCGATCGGCCTCTTCCCCAACTCTGCCACGGTCTTATGGAGCAGTTCTTCAAGTTCCTTCGAGTGCCCCTGATTCTGGAGATTCGTGGCCACCACAATCCCCCTGCGGAAGTTGGGATGGTCTTGAAAAATACTCTGGTCGATCCTAACCTCGCTCATTCCAACTCCTCTGTCCTTAATTGTGCCTGCCCGAAGGAAGTTATGAGGCTCATGGGGGCGTCTTCAGAGAATCCGGGCAAGGTTTGCGCCTTCTATGAACGCCGGTTCCGGGATGGGCCGTGGGTGGGATGCAGATCTTCGGGGAAAATTCAATTCATCGATGGCTGCCTGCCTTGGCCATTCAATAACGAGTTCTCAATGGCCACGGCTGCGGGGCTGCTCAACGCGGTAAGCAGGTCAAGATCCTCTTTTCTGAATCCGTGGGGTTTGTTGACGGAATCGACATAGATGACCCCCCGGATCTTTGACCTGCTGATTAAAGGGACGCACATAACAGACCTGACTTTCATCAGTTTCATGCTCTCTGACAGATTCACTTCCTCCTCATTGGCGGTATCCAGCATTGTAACCGGCTTACCCTCCCTCAGGACTCGGTCCACAATGCTCCTGCTGAAAGCAGTCGCGCCATCCCTATCGCTCCCTTTGATGATGGATATGACTTCCGATATCTCCCCTGTCTTCTTGTCGATCAGGATGATCACGCCCCTGTCAACCCTCTTGAGGAGTTCAAGGACGTAGTTCAACATTTTTTCCATGACCTCCTTGATATTTAACGACTGCATCAGGACATTGGAAACCTTATAAATCAGTTCCATATTCTTTTGAGCCGTCATGGGTCTGTCTTTGATTACAATATCCTCCTCACCGTTAAGTTCCTTGAATAGATCGATGGAATCCAGCAAATCCAGCACGTCTTCCGGGTAGGCCTTTCCTAAGGAAAAAAAAGTCTTGCCCACGGCGATGGGGACCCCTTCTTTGATTTCGTAGGGGGTTTCGGCGGTGATGCGCATGCCATCTATGAAGGTGCCATTCTTGCTTTTTAAGTCCTTAACGAGGTACTTGTTTCCTCTCCTGATGATTTCTGCATGATTCCTGGAAATAGACTTATCCCTCAAGCGAATGTCAACGTCAGGCGCCCGTCCAATCGTGACGGTATCCCCTTCAAGATCAAAAGAACGTCCCTTATCTTCCCCGTTCATGATGTAGATTTTTGGCATGTTTTCATCTCCTTAAGGGTGGACAAAAAATGACAAAATCTTACGTTTTCCTATTATTCTTCACTATTATATCGGAAAATTCGCTTACAGGTCAATCCTCATTATCTTCCACCAAGACATCGAGGCCCCCTCTGAACCTATCCTCCTTTTCCGGAAACGGACCTCTCGGCCCCGAAATACGCTAAAAGACCTGTCAGGCATGCATCTCTCTCCCTAGTCCTTCATAAATATCGAGATGAAACTGAGCAAGATTCCAAGCCCGAAAATGACGGAACCCCACAAGAAGACGTTGATCGTCAAATATCTCTGCTTGACAGCCTTCTCCAGCCCCCCTACCTCCCAGGTCTGGGGTGGAGAGCGAGTAGATTGGACCTCCAGGTGCAAAAAATCGACCAACTTCATCCCTTCCGGGAGGTCTATGGCGCCGTATCCGGAGGCCATTGTCCTGATCTCGGTGATCACAAGATCCGGATCCTTGGACACCAACCTCTTTAGGAGCTCTGAGATCTCTGTGAAACCACGGTCCCCCTTCTTCAAAATGAAATCCTTGGCCTGCATTTTCTCGAGGGCGGCCATCGAGTTCACATATTGTGGTGCAACCATCCGGTACGCTGTGGGAAAGTGTGTTGCATTGGAGGCCATCCAGCCCGCTACGGTAATAAGGATACCAATGACACCCAGGTAATGCTTATCTTTCATCTTAGCATCGCCTCATCACCTCTCCGGATAACCTGTTCTCTCCTCAGAAAAACCCACGCCTCTTGAAATGCGCTTTCTCACCCGAGACCCTGGCAGGGCTATCTCCTTCTTGAAGCCGATTTTGCCCATAAACAGCTTTCGGCTGCAAGGGGCACTGGAGAAAACGGGGGATTCGGCCCGGACAGGGTAGATCGAGGCGGTTCAGAAGAAGGCGCCAGGAGGAGACAAAAAAGGCAGGACCCCTGGCGACCTTGCCTTTTGCATTCAACATGAACCCCGGAGAGGGCTTTTCAATTTCTTGTCTGCCTCTGATTTCCTCACACCCCCGTGTATTCGATTAAGAAATCAGTATTCCTCGGAATCATTCGGCCCAGTCACCACGTTGACTACCCCCCTGTTCCGACCTCGACCCGAGACATGCCCCGCGTTCTCTATGGCCATAGCCAACGGACCGGTCACGGAATTGAGGAGGGAAAGGTCCTCTTCTCGAAATCCATAGGGCCTGGTCACTGAATCGACGTAGATCACCCCGAGGACCCTAGACCTGCTGATCAACGGCATGCACAGGACAGACCTGATTTCCGATAGCTTCAAGGTGTCCGGCAGATCACCGTTCACATCCGTGTGAGAATCTGAAACGACGAGGGCCTTGCCTTCCCTTATCACTCGATCCACAACTTCCTGGCTGTAAGGGACCTTCACGTCGTCAACATCCTTTTTCAATTTGGATATCACGTCTCTCCTATTCCCGGTCTCAGGATCCAGGAGAATGATGGCCCCCCTGTCAATCCGAGCAAGAAGATCGAAAATGGAATCCAATACCCTTTCGAGAATCTCTCGAATATCAAGGGATTGAGATAGGGTATCGGTCACCCTGTAAAGCAACTCCATGTTTTTCGTCGTCGTTGAAGGCCGGCCTTCGCCGCTGGTCGCTGCCTCCTCACCGGTCAACCAGGCATCGTCAATAGAGTCCAGAAAGGCGGTGACATGTTCAGAGCAGCCCTCTCCTACACAAATCACGCTCATCCCGATAACAATGGGAAGGCCTTCCTGCAGTTCAGTCTCGACCCCGGGGCTTATCTGTTCTCCGTTCACGAAAGTGCCGTTCCTGCTCTTCAGATCCTCAATATAAAATTTCTCCCCCTT
>JAZDGZ010000211.1:0-2020 GCA_043806375.1 Pseudomonadota bacterium
ATGCTGCTCAGCGAGGGGGATGAGGTCAAGCTCGGCGGCCAGACGGATGTCCAGGTTGTAAAAGAGTACGGCATCTATGATGACCCGAAATTGGCCTCTTATCTCAACGACCTCTGCCGGCGCATGGGTAAGCTGTCTCACCGGCCAAACCTGCCCTACCAGTTCAAGATCCTGGACACCCCTGTGGTCAATGCCTTTGCCGTGCCCGGAGGTTATATTTATTTTACCCGCGGGATACTGGCGAGCCTGAACAGCGAGGCGGAACTGGCCGGTGTCATGGGACACGAAATCGGCCATGTCACGGCGCGCCATTCCGCGGAAAAGTACAGCCGCGCTCAGCTTGCCGGCATCGGACTCGGTCTTGGAAGCATCTTCTCTGATACTTTTCGGGCCCTGTCCGATTTTGCCCAACTGGGCGTGGGGATGCTTTTTTTGAAGTTCAGCCGGGACGATGAAAGGCAGGCGGATGACCTGGGCGTGGAGTACGCAAGCAGGGCGGGGTACGACGCTTCGCAGTTGGCCCATTTTTTTGAGACCCTTGAAAGGATGAATCCGGGCTCTGATCGAAGCGGCCTGCCCGGGTGGTTCTCCACTCACCCCAATCCCGAAAACCGCGTTCAGGTCGTCAGGGCGCGATCTGTGGAATGGCGCCAGAGACTGGGCAAAGGGGACCTTGAGGTCAGGCGCGAGGAATACCTGAGGTTCATGGACGGTCTCGTCTTTGGGGAAGACCCCCGTCAGGGCTACGTGGAGGAGGGCGTCTTCTATCATCCTGAACTTCGATTCCAGTTCCCCGTGGCCCCGGACTGGAAACTCAACAACACCCCGTCACAGATGCAAATGGTGAGCAAGGAAAAGGACGCCGCCATCCTCTTCTCCATCGCATCCGGGCCGTCCCCCAAAGAGGCTGCCGGGAGCTTTGTGGATAAGACGAAGGCCGCAGTGATCAGGTCCGAACCGATCGAGGTGAACGGCCTCCCTTCCTATCGCCTGATCTCCGAAGTCAGCACGCAACAGGGCCTTCTCCGGGTTATCTCCTATTTCATCGAGAAGGAGAGACGGATCTATGTGTTTCACGGCATATCGTCTGTCGCCCAGTTTCAGAAATCCATGGGCCTCTTTGAGCGAACCATGGGACAATTCAAGGCCCTTACGGATTCAAGAAAAATCAACGTCCAACCCGACCGTATCCGTGTTCGAACTGCGAGCAAGGACGAAACCCTGGATAAAGCCCTGCGTTCAATGGGCGTCCCTGAGAAGGACCTCAAAGAGGCGGCCCTGCTTAACGGGAAATCATTGGGCGATAGGGTTCCCGCCGAGGCCTTGCTCAAAGTGGTGGAAAAGAGACATCAGTGAACCGCAGAATGAGCGGAAGCTAGGTAGCCATGTTGCCGTTTCCTCAGATCAACCCCAACCTGATTGAGATCGGTCCTTTGAAACTACGATGGTACGGTCTCATGTACATCCTGGGATTTCTCGCCGCTTACTTCCTCATCGGAAGGCAGCGCCGGGCTCACCGTCTTGGACTCCAAGGCGACCTGCTTCAGAATCTGATTCTTTATTTGGCCCTGGGCCTGATTCTGGGAGCGCGTTTCGGCTATATCCTGTTCTATCAATTTCCGAATCTCGGCGACTACGTCAGGCATCCGCTGGAAATCGTCGCTCTCTGGCACGGCGGCATGTCTTTTCACGGGGGGCTCTTTGGTGCCCTGCTTGCATGCGTCTTGTTTTGTCGCCGGCACCGGTTGCCCCTATGGGAGGTGGGGGACGCGGTCATCGTCACCGCCCCCATCGGGCTTGGCCTGGGAAGGCTGGGAAATTTCATCAACGCCGAACTCTATGGTCGTCCCGGCACCGTGCCCTGGGCCATGGTTTTCCCCGGCGGCGGACCGCTGGCGAGACACCCCTCTCAGCTTTACGAGGCCCTTCTCGAAGGAGCGGTCCTCTTTTTCATTCTCTGGGGGCTCAAGGACAAACCTCTTAAGCCCGGCGCCATGGTCTGCCTGTTCCTTGCCGGCTA
>JAZDGZ010000212.1:0-6126 GCA_043806375.1 Pseudomonadota bacterium
TCTTTCCATCCATACAGAGGAGGGGCGTGCCTATCGCGTGGACCTTCGTTTGAGGCCTTTCG
Organism: Pseudomonadota bacterium; assembly: GCA_043806375.1. Taxonomy (GTDB): domain Bacteria; phylum Desulfobacterota; class DSM-4660; order Desulfatiglandales; family HGW-15; genus JAZDGZ01. Next base: position 63 of record JAZDGZ010000212.1, read on the forward strand.
GCCGTGAGGGTGAACTGGTGCCGTCCTTATCGGCCCTGATCGATTATTACAGGCGCAAGGCCTCTCTCTGGGAGATCCAGGCGGCCCTCAAGATACGTCCGGTGGCAGGAAATCTTAAATTGGGGTATGCTTTTCTCAAGGAGATGCGCCCCCTGTGGCTCGGGGACAGAAATCGGTCAAGCGTTGTAGAGAGCATCGAGAGGATGCGTCATGAGGCGATCAAGGCCGCCTCCACAGGGACCGTGGATGTGAAGAGCGGCCTTGGCGGGCTGCGGGACGTGGAATTCCTCGTTCAAGGCCTTCAGCTTATCCACGCCCCGAAAAGACCGGAGCTTCTCGAGGGGAATACGATGATGGCCATTGACCTGCTCCATGAGGCGGGGATCTTACCCGGAACTGCGGCGCTCCCCCTGAAGGAAGATTACGCCTTCCTGCGCCGTGTGGAGCATTGCCTTCAGCTCCTCGATGACCGTCAGGTCCATGTCATTCCAAGCGACCGGAACCAACTGGACGCCTTGGCCAAGAGGATGCTGGGGATCCGGGGAGAGGCAGAGGGACTCATGGAGCGATTGACCGCATGCCGCGACCGGATTCGAAAGGCTTACGCCGATTACCTCCTGGAGGGAAAGGGTCGGTAACGTTCACAAGTGTTGGCATGGGACCATATCTGGAAAGGTCGGGAGCCTTTTCTTCCGTTCCAAGGCTCCCGGGCTGGTCTTTTCTATGACTTATCTGCGAGGGAAACTTGCCCCCTCCCTGTTCCCCTCGCCTTCGCTCGGGGCCAGGGCTTCCCCCACAGATAAGTCATGAAAAGAAAGCGCCCTCCCGCCAGTCACTTCAGAAAAGGCCCCACGACCTTTCTTCATAGTAGGGGAGACCTTTCAACCATCTCTTTCTGAGGCCTTGCCAACACTTGCGAACGTTACCAAAGGGTTAGAAGGCTCGTGGATCAGGGTCCATTCTCAAAATCCTGAAAAAAGGAGTTGACAAAATGACGAAAAAGGATAGTTTATTGTTGGATTCCGTACAAAGAAGTCCGGAGACTTTTGGTATCGTATGACAATGGCGTCGTCCTCGAGGGTTGGGAGGAAGACGCCTTTTTTTTGGCCTTTGTGAGAAAAGAGATGGGGGAGCACATTCCGAAATGACGGAAACGAGAAAGCATACCCTGGCGCTATTCTATTGCCAGAATGTTCCCGAGAGCGGTGAGGAGGAGAGGCAGGCGCTGGAGAAGACCTACGGGGGAGCCATAAGGCTTTTTCCTATCCCCTGCAGCGGAAGACTGGAACCCCTTCATCTGCTCAGGGCATTGGAGGAATTTGCCGACGCCGCGTATGTGATTGCCTGTCCGGAAGGGGCGTGTCGGTACTTTGAAGGCAACCTCAGGGCGAGAAGAAGGGTGGAGAGGACGAGAGAGACCATTGCCGGCATAGGCCTTGAGAGGGAAAGGGTCGGCATCGTGACGACCTTGAAGGAGGACCCAAAGGCGTTGGCCACCCTAACAGCGGAGATTATGAAAGAGATTTCCGAACTGCCGCTGTCGCCGGTCTTCGGGAATTCAAGTTCACCACAGAGGCAGTGAGGACACAGAGAGGGAGGTTTATTTCTGGATAATACTCAACATGTAGAGCAGTCAAAATAGAGTCTTTTTGTTTGTCCCGCTCAGAGAGCGGGGCAAACAAAAACTTCTCTCTGCGCCCTCTGCGCCTCCGCGGTGATAATTCTATTTTAGAAGGGATGGTCCAAAGGGTAAAGAGAACATAAGGGGGACCCACGATGATCACTGGAGAACAAAAGCCTATTGATGAGATACGCGAGGTCATTGCCCCGTATAAGCGCATCCTGGTCCTGGGCTGTGGCTCCTGCGTTGCAGAATGCGCCTCCGGCGGAGAAAAGGAGACGGGGATGCTCGCCTCTGCCTTGCGGATGGCGGCCAAGATGGAAGGGAAGGATGTTTCCTTCAAGGAAAAGACGCTGGATCGTCAATGCGTCAAGGACTTTGTCGTTCAACTCGACGACGGGATTGATCAATACGATGCGATCCTTTCACTGGCTTGCGGGGCGGGGGTGCAGGCGGTCGGGGATATATACGCCGAGGTCCCTGTGATCCCGGCCCTCAACACGGCATTCCTGGGGGAAACGAAAGGCCAGGGTTACTGGGTGGAGAATTGCGTGGGCTGCGGCGATTGCATGCTCTACTTCTTCGGCGGTGTCTGTCCTCTGGCACGGTGTTCCAAGCAACTCCTGAACGGCCCTTGCGGCGGTTCGATGAAGGGGAAATGCGAAGTGGACCCGGAGGTGCCGTGCGCATGGCAGCTGATCATCGACAGGCTGGAGAGATTCGAGGCCCTGGACCGGCTGGAAAAGGTCTACCCCCCCAAGGATTGGACCAGGAAACAGGGTAGGGGACCGAGGAAGATCGTGAGGGAGGATCAACAGAGGTGAAAGGGATGAGCCGGTTAAAGCGCGTATTAAAAGAAGGTAAGTTTGCGGTCACCGCAGAATGCGGACCTCCCAAAGGTGCGGATCCTGAAGCGGTCATCAGGAAGGCGGAGATGCTGAGGGGAAAGGTGGACGCCGTGAACGTGACCGACAATCAGACGGCCATCGTTCGCATGTCAAGCCTCGCCGCGTGCGGTCTTCTGAAATCCGCGGGCTTGGACCCCGTTTTACAGGTGGTGGTGAGGGACAGAAACAGGATCGCCCTGCAGTCGGACATATTAGGGGCATCCGCCTTGGGAATCAGAAACGTCCTATGCCTCACGGGCGATCACCAGAGTTTCGGCAACCAGCCCCAGGCCATGGGGGTCTTTGACCTGGACTCCATTCAATTCGTTCAGGTGGTGAGGGCCATGAGGGATGAGGGTGTGGTCTTGGGGGGAGAGCCCCTGACCAAGGCCCCCGATCTTTTTATCGGGGCTGCGGCCAACCCCTTTGGAGATCCGCTGCCATTCAGGGTCCTTCGCCTGGCCAAGAAGATAGCGGCAGGGGCCGATTTTATCCAGACCCAGTGCATTTACAACCTGGATCGATTTGAACAGTGGATGGAGATGGCCGGAGCGAAGGGCCTCACGGACAAGGTCTATATCTTGGGAGGGGTCACCCCGCTGAAATCGGCGGGTATGGCCAAGTACATGAAGAACAGGGTGGCAGGGATGGATGTCCCTGATGAGGTCCTCAAGAGGATGGAGGGTGTTCCTTCCAAAAAACAGGGCGAGGAAGGCCTCAAAATATGCGTGGAGACCATCCGGCGGCTCAAGGAGATGCCCGGCATTCACGGCGTCCACATCATGGCGATCGAGTGGGAACAGAAGGTCGGGGAGATTGCGGAAAGGGCGGGCCTGCTGCCGAGACCGGCGTAAGGCGCAAGGGGCAGGGGGCAGGGCGCGAGGGTGACGGTTGAAAGGGTTTTCCGAAAATCATGATTTCACCACAGAGGCACAAAGGACACAGAGGACTTTTTATCGTATTTGTGAAACCCGGCGTTTAGCTGAGGACTTCCATTGAACAAGGTTTACCCATGCCACGAAAATACATGATCCACACCAAGCCGGTTCCACACCGCTTTAAGGCCGTCACCCAGTCGGGTGTGATTGCCTGGGAGGAGGGGTGTCTGAAGTGTCCGGTCTGCGTCAAGAAGAGCTGTGTCTACAAGGTTTACGATCAACGAGGTCTCGATGCCCGTCAAATGATCGATTCCATTGATAACCAGTGCATGAACTGCCTCAGGTGCGTCCAGGGGTGCCCGAAGGAGCTGATCCAGAAATCCGTGAACCCGGAGTACGGGGCGCTTGGGGATTCACACTGGACGGCGGATATCATCTCCCAACTATGGTATCAGGCTGAAACGGGCAAGATCCCCGTATCCGGGGCAGGGTATCCGGGGCCCTTTGCCGGGACCGGCTTTGACGGCATGTGGACGGACATGTCCGAGATCGTTCGACCCACCAGGGACGGCATCCACGGCCGTGAATACATCAGTACGGCCATTGATCTCGGGAAACGGCCGAGGCATCTTACCTTCGATGAAGAGGGAAATCTCATCGCCGGGGCCCCTTCCCTCATCGACCTTCCTCTTCCCATCATCATGAGGGTCCCATCCTTTGGTTCCTTGAGCGGCGAGACCATTAAGGGCTGGGCCATGGCCGCGAGGCGTCTGGGGACCCTTCTTGCCATTCCCGACCATATGATAGAAGAAGGGCTGGTTCGATTCCGGCCCTCGCTGATCCCCATGATAAGCGAAGGGGCGGACAGGTCCCGGGAGGGAACGCGGGTGGTTGAGATCCCCTGGAGGGATGATCTGCGAGAGAGAGAGAGAATGATCAAAGGGGTCTCCCCTTCATCGCTCATATCTGTGAGAGTGCCTCTGGCAAAAGGGGTTGAAAAACAGAGCCTCTCCCTGGCAGGCTTGGGGATTCCGATTATCCATCTGGAGGCGACTCAGAGGGGAACGATGGTGGACGACGAGAACCGGGCTATGAGAGATGCGATCCGCTCCGTTCACCTGGAACTCCTGGAACATGGGGTCCGGGACGAGGTCACCTTGCTGGTCAGCGGCGGCATCGCCATGGCAGAGCACGTGGCCAAGGCCATCATCTGCGGGGCGGACGCGGCGGTAATCGATTTTCCTGTTCTCATCGCCCTGGAATGCCGCATGTGCCGCCGATGCACCAAGGGGCTTTCGTGCCCTGTTGAGATAGAAAAGGCCCCGCCGGACTGGGCGGCCAGGCGCGTGATCAATCTGTTGGGCGCATGGCATAACCAACTCCTGGAGGTGATGGGGGCCATGGGGATCAGAGATGCCCGTCGCTTGCGGGGTGAGACAGGCCGGGCCATGTTTTTTGAGGATCTGGACCGGGCGATTTTTGGATCAATGGGCCAGGTTCAGGAGGGATACGAACTTGAATAGAAACGGAGCATCCTGGAAATTCCCTGAACTCATTCAAACGCCGTCGAGGTTCCGAAACCCCATCGGAAAATATCGCCTCAGCCGGACGAGTGCCTGTATCGCCTGCGGGGCCTGCGCAGAACTGTGTCCCTACGGCGTGCACGAGTTCAAGAGAGGCCGCATCCTTACGAAGAATCATTACCGGTGCGTCGGGCCCGATTGTTCCAGCCCCTGCTATGAAGAATGCCCGGTTCAGGCCCTCTCCCTCAAAAGGAACCCGACTTTCGACACCATGGGAGACAGCAGATGGCCCCCGGACCTTCTGGCCAGCACCTGGCATATGGCGGAAACGGGACGTGTCCCGCCGGCAGGACTAGAGTACAAGACAGGGGCTTCGGGCGGCGGTTTTGACAGGCTCCGCCTTGTCCTTCCTCCCAGGGGAAAGGGTGCGGAGTCCCCGGACGATGATGTGGACGTGGGCGTCGAACTCAACAGGCGAAATGACCATGCCCATAAGGTGAGAATAGAGGTCCCCTTTTACGGCGGAGGCATGTCCTACGGTTCGGTGAGCATCACGACGATGCTGAGCAGGATCAAGGCGGCGGCGGCCCTCGGCACCCTCTGCTGCACCGGTGAGGGGGGGTATCCGGATGAATTGAAGCCCTACGACAACCATGTCATCACCCAGGTGGCGACAGGGCTTTTCGGTGTGAGAGAGGAGACCATTCAGCGGGTCAAGATTGTGGAATTCAAATACGCCCAGGGCGCCAAGCCGGGCCTCGGCGGCCACCTCCTGGGGGATAAGGTGACGCCCGGCGTGGCCCGAATGCGGGAGGCCGTGGTCGGGCATCCCCTGTTTTCGCCTTTCCCTTTTCACAGCGTCTATTCGGTGGAAGATCACAAGAAACACGTGGACTGGATCAAGGCGATCAATCCTCAGGCCCTGGTATCGGTGAAGGTCTCCACCCCCACGGACGTAGATATGGTGGCGGTGGGAAGCTATTATGCCGGGGCCCATATCATCCATCTGGATGGAAGCTACGGGGGAACGGGCGCTGCCCCGGACATTGCCAAGAAGAACATTGCTATGCCCATTGAATATGCGGTACCCAAGGTCCATCGATTCCTGCAGGAGGAGGGCGTGAGAGATAAGATTACCGTCATTGCCAGCGGGGG
>JAZDGZ010000213.1:0-2376 GCA_043806375.1 Pseudomonadota bacterium
CTGCCGAAGCCAAGGTTTTCAATTTTTGAAAAGGGATTGTGCCACCATTCACTCTCCTCAAACAGGGGGCCGTAGTCCAGCAGGTCTTTTTCAGCAACCTGCTGGAAAGGTGGCCTCTGCCATTTTCCCGCCAAAGCAGCCCTTCCAATGATTTTCTGCCAGATGATGCCGGATCACTCGCCCTTCTGCTCTCACCTCGTAGCAGTGCGCTATCGAAATCTTTCGGAACCGCAGGCAGATTCCAGAACTCTTGTTCCGAGTTCTCCATGAAAATCGGAACCGACAATTCCATTTCGCCTTTTTGGCTTCCTTTCAAGACCTTAGATCTTTCCAGGCCACCCTAGGCCACCCCCCTGTGGGGTTCCCAACCATTATAGGAACGGGAAGTTCACGTCCCCCTTTATGGCGACATGATATATCTATAGTTATGTCATGTAGTTACATATATGGCACGCCCCTTGATCATAGATTATGATCGGGGTAAGGCCTCATGACTTTATGGGTTTCATGGTCGATCCGGTTCTCTTGCGACCCGCCCCAGCCGAGTTCTACACCGTAGGGGTGTATGTGAGGAGGCACGGTTAACTTACAGGGTCGCGGTCCCGGATTGACCTCTTAAGAAAGGAGGAACGAGTATGTTCGGAAAAAAGAAAACAGAAGGCGGACCGGTCAAGATAGATGGTTCCCTCTCCAGGCAAATTGGAAGTGAATGGGGAAAAATTTCAATGCCCGGCGACCACTGGGTAAACTACTTGGCCGTGAAACGTGCACATTCTGAAAACAAAGACATCGTTGATGTCCGGATTTTCGATGAGTTTAAGGCCAACGAACAAAAAGTGAAGGTCTTCGACTATACCTCTCTGGACGCGCACCCGGACCTGATCCTTATGGAGGGATGGATCGACAATAAATCGAAAAAAAGCGACATCAAGGCCAAGAAAGCGGCCTAGCGATTGGGCCTTGAATATCCTCGGCCCTGCAGGGCCTTTTTCCCCCTTTTTTTTGTAAGGAAAGCCCTTGTCTTCCTCAATTTGGAAGTGATACTAATACAAACGCAGTAATTAAGATCTTATTGCGAGAGGCGGCTCAAGATCGAGACCCGGGGGAAATCCCCCCTTGCCCCCCTTTCTCAAAGGGGGGTTGGGGGGGATTTGAAGAATCGTCCCTAGGATCTTGAGCGATGCAACGTGATCGCATTTGATGCGTCAGTATTAAGAAGATTTTGAGGGCTATAGGCCAGTCTGACTTGTTGGAGTCCGTGGACAAAGATATCCCAAGAGAGACAGCCAGCCAGGAATAGGAGGTACTCTTGGGACCTGTTCCCGGTACCGGTGAGTGATTTGTTTGCCAAAAGGGGTTTACATCGTTTAATCTGGTTAGGCCTTTTTGACGAGCAGGCCTCGGTCCACAAAAATTACACTGAAACAGAAAAAGATAAGGAGGAGTGAAAATGAAAAAGAGAGGAAGAGGGGTTTTCTTTTTGGGAGTCATCCTTGCCCTGATGATCCTTGGCTCGAGCATGGCATCCGCCGCGCCCATTGACCTGAGCCTGAGTCTGATCATCCCGCCCAAGCACTTGCGTTACACCAATGTCCTTGATCCTTGGGTCAAGATGATCGAGGAACGGACCGGCGGAAACGTGAAAATGACCGTCTATTTCTCGGCTTCCATGGCACCACCCCCTGAGACTTTCAACTCCATTGTTTCAGGCGTCGCAGACATCGGGGAGGGAATAGCCTACGCTACGCCGGGCAAGTTCCCCTTGACAGAGACGGTGATGCTGCCGGAGTTGGGCCTGGAGACAAGTCTGAGCTGCTCAAAGGCCCTCTGGGAGGTCTATAAGACCATTCCTGAGGTTGCTAAGGAGTATGCCGGCGCCAGAGTCCTTTGGCTCCACGTGACCCCGGCAGTGAAGCTCATTACCAGGAACAAACCGGTCAGGTCCCTGGAGGATCTAAAGGGCCTGAAAATCAGAGTCTCGGGGGCCACGGCAGTCAAGGCGGGAAAGGTACTGGGATTCACGCCGGTCTCCATGGATATGGGGGACCTCTACCTCGGTTTGGAAAAAGGGGTCATCGACGGCGTGGTGCTGCCCAGTGAAATCCTCGTCTCTCGAAGGCTCGGGGAAGTCACCAAATACGTGACTGACGTGGATCTCGGGCATGATTCCTTCTTTGTGGTGATGAACCAAAAGTCATGGGCAAAACTGCCCAAGGACGTTCAGAAGGTCTTTGACGAACTCTCCGGTGATTGGGCGGTGGAGTTCACCGGCAAGGCATGGGACAAGTTCGATGCGGAGGCCGTGAACACAAACAAGGCGAAAGGGATTGAGTATATTTCTCTCGCCCCTGATGAGCTGGCCCGGTGGAAAAAGCT
>JAZDGZ010000214.1:0-2133 GCA_043806375.1 Pseudomonadota bacterium
CGGCATCCTGATTTTCCGGATATCCCGACAACCGCGGAACTGGGTTACCCTGAGTCCAAATTTGCGGTATGGACCGCCGTGTTCGCCCCCGCAGGCGTGCCCCAGCAGGTGATCGATGTCTTGGCTCCCGCAGTGGAAAAGATTTTCAAGAAACCTGAAGTGATGGAGCGCGCGGTGAAACTGGGATTTGAAGTCGAATACATGGGGCCGGAGCAGCTGCGGAAGCATCTGGCATCAGAAATAGAAGTCATCAAGAAGGTGGCGGAAGGCGCCGGCCTGATCAAATAGGATTTCGAGAATACCATGCGCGATCTCAAAAGCGGCTTATTCTTCTTCGGATTGTCTCTCTTGGTCTTAGGGGAATCTCTTCGGGTGGGGCTTGGAAACTTTATGCAGCCCGGCTCAGGGATGCTCTCTTTCGGTGGTGGTCTGGCTCTTTTTGGCCTCTCCATCGCGCTCATCTACCGAGGATGGGGAGTCCGAGAAAGAGAGGAACCCTCTTCTCGTCGTGTCATTTTAGCCCTCCTTTCGCTATTCGCGTATAGCCTCCTGTTAGATATTCTTGGATTCCTGGCGGCAACGTTCTTCCTGGTTGGAATCCTGGTACACCTGGGGCAGCCCAGGCGGTGGTGGGTCCTGATAGGGGTGAGTGCATTGGTCAGCTTCCTCGCCTATTTCATCTTCGGGGTCTTCCTGCACGTCTATTTCCCAAGAGGGTTTTTAGGAATATAGGAGGAAGCTTTGGAAACGCTTCAAAGTCTGGCTTACGGATTCAGCGTTTTTCTGACGCCGGCAAACCTTCTCTACTGTTTTTCCGGTGTTCTCATGGGGACCCTGGTCGGCGTCCTTCCGGGCCTTGGTCCGTCGGCCACGATTTCTATCCTTCTACCAATGATCTTCCATGCTCCTGACGTTTCTTCCATCATCATGCTCGCAGGCATTTGCTACGGCGCCCAGTATGGAGGATCAACGACCTCCATTCTCCTGAATATGCCGGGGGAGGTGTCGTCCGTTGTTACTTGCCTCGATGGGCACCAAATGGCGAAGCAGGGGAGAGCGGGGCCGGCTTTGGGGATTGCCGCCTTTGGCTCCTTTATTGCCGGAACGTTCGGAATCATAGGTCTGATGGTCTGTGCCCCAACCTTGGCGAATTTTGCGCTTCGTTTTGGACCTCCGGAATTCTTCTCCCTTTGTCTGATGAGCCTCACCCTCGTGACGTACGTGGGCAGAGGACCGCTGATCCGCGGCCTCATCATGGCGTGTGTCGGCATCATTATGAGCACGGTCGGAATGGACCCCTTCACCTCGCGAACCCGCTTCACGTTCGGCCTCACGAGTCTCATGGACGGCTTTAACATCGTCTATGTGGCCATGGGTTTCTTTGGATTGGCCGAAGTGCTGGTCAACCTTGGCAAGGTCTTGAAGCAGGAGACCGTTACGACCAAGATCAGGAATCTCCTCCCCACCCGGCAGGACTGGAAAGATTCGGCAAAACCCATAGCTCGAGGAACGATTATTGGCTTCTTCTTGGGCACCCTCCCTGGATTCGGGAATGCAGTCACCACCTTTATATCCTATGCGGTGGAGAGGAAATTTTCGAAGCATCCGGAGAAATTCGGGACAGGGGTCATCGAAGGCGTGGCAGGCCCGGAAGCGGCCAACAATGCTGCATCCAGCGGCACGTTTATCCCTCTTCTCAGTTTGGGGATTCCCGTCAATCCCTCTACGGCCATTCTCGTGGGGGCCCTTCTGATCCTCGGTCTCCAACCGGGGCCCTTGTTGATCAGCTCCCGGCCGGACCTTTTCTGGGGTGTGGTGGCAAGCATGTATATCGGCAATGTGATGCTGGTCTTGCTGAATCTCCCCCTGATCGGCGTCTGGGTACAAATACTGAGGGTCCCCTACGCTCTTCTTTACGTCTTCATTGTCTTGCTCTGCCAGATCGGAGCTTACAGTGTGAACAACAGCGTGACCGATGTGCTTCTCATCAATATCTTCGGCCTGGCCGGCTATTTGATGAAGCGGTATGGATTTGAGGGGGCCCCTCTGATTATGGCTCTGGTCTTGGGGAATATGCTCGAAAGCAACCTGAGAAGATCGCTTATCATGTCGGACGGTGATCCAACGATCTTT
>JAZDGZ010000215.1:0-12058 GCA_043806375.1 Pseudomonadota bacterium
ACACGCCATCGGAGTTGCTGGTTGGCAACTACGCCAGAAGGTGGCGGGTGGAAAACGTCATCTCGGAGGCCGTCAAGTTTTTCAACCTCAATGCCCTTTCTTCCCCCATCCTGGTCAAGGTACACTTCGACGTCATCATGACCATGATCGCCGATACCCTCTACACCATGCTGGCCCAGAAGCTCCGGGGGTTTGAAAGCTGCGATGCCGCCAAGATCCACCGACTCTTTGTCAAAGGAAAAGGGAAAGTAACTCTCAAGGGGAACAAGATCACCGTCACCTTTCCCCGAAAAGCTCACAATCCCATACTGCGATCGGTCCCTTGGCATAGATTGCCACAAGCCCTTTCATGGCTCGATGGGGTCGCTTTGGAACTTAGGTTCAGCTAATGGACAGGTCACAAAATCTTATATGAATTTGACGGTTAAACCCGCGCGAAAATCGGTGTTTTTCTTTCAAAAGGCTAAAATGTTACGATTGGCCCTTGACACACAAGGGCGGAAGCCCCTATACTCCGGCCCATTGGAGGCAAGTTCTTATCACCTCAGCCATTTTTATCATATGCCCTATTTTTTGCCGATCAAGATCCGATTATTTTTGCCCATGCCGGCTCCTACCAGCAGCCCCTGATCTCATGCCCTGGATCAAGCACTGGCGAATTGCCCGGTCCTGGTTACAGGGTATCGGGGACACTGAGGTGACCCAGGAGGAGGCTTCGCTGTTTGCCGGGGAGATCCAGATTGAACTCAAAGAACGAGGCCTGGATAAGGAGAAAATGGGGATTGTAGGTTTTGACGAGGCGGGAAGGGCAGCCCTTAGGAGCAAAGGGATTCATCTCGTGGATGGAGCGCAACTCATCTTGGAGGCCTCCAAGACAAAGACTCAGGATGAGATTAATTGCCTGAAGACAGCGGATGCTGTCAACGCATTTGATCAGGCATCCAGGTGGGGATACAAAGACGAGGCGGAAGTACTCACGATTGAAATCGCTCATGGCATTGGACTGGTGAGCGTCGGAGCCCCGGCCGCGGCCAATTACAACTTTCCGGTAATTAATCGGCCGTGGTCGCTTAGACATCCTCAACCCTTTGAAGAGGGGATGGTCATAGCCTACGAGAGCGCAGAAGGAGAACACCGGGTCGGTGGGGTTCGCAATGAAAGCATGGTGGTCATTACCAAGAATGACGCTGAGATAATGGATTACTACCCGAGAGAAGAAATTTTGGTGATATAGACGCTTGAACAAGTTTTTGTTGATAGATGATTGGAGTTTCCCATGTCGTATTGCCCTCAATGCAACAGGACTATGATTTCAGATGCGGCCCTTAAAGTTCTGAAGCGAGCTTCGGACAAGAAAGATCTCACCCTTTCGGAAAAAAACGGCTGGTGCCTGGATTGCCGCCGAAGGGAGTTCGCCTCTCGTTTGGTCGGTGAGGAGAGGAACCCTATCCAAGCACCGCCTCTGACTATGGCAAAAAATGGCTTAACCGGCGCCGAAATCGTCGAAAAAAGAAAGCGCCCTGGTGAGCAGGCTTTTAAGTCCTGCTGTTTTTTTTGCAATTCAGGCTGTGATTGTGTGGTCTACGTCAGAGACGGGCGTGTGGAAAGGATTGAGGGCGACCCGGAGTCGACCACCACGAGGGGAAAACTCTGTGCTAAGGGTCTCGCCTCTAAACAGGTCCTGTATCATCCGGATCGGTTGAAAACGCCACTCAAACGCGTCGGGGAGAGGGGCTCCGGGCGGTGGGAGCCCCTCTCCTGGGACCTCGCTCTTGAAAGCATCGCGGAAAACCTTACCCGAATTCGAGATCGGTATGGCCCTCAGGGAGTGGTTATGGCCACCGGCACGAGTCGTGGATGGGCAGAGGTGTTCAGTCGGTTTACCAACGTTTACAAATCCCAGTGGATAGGCCCGGGAGTTGCTCAATGTTTTTGGCCCCGCACCCTCGGGGGCATATTGACTCTGGGAGGACCGGGCCTGGAGCAGGCCGACTATGGCCACACCAACTGTCTCCTGGTATGGGGGGTCAACGTGCCGGACACATGGCCTATCAAGGCGATGGGTATGATGGAGGCCAAGAGCCGTGGCGCCCCGCTCATTGTCGTCGACCCCATGTTGTCCAAAGCCGCCGCCAAAGCGGACATCTGGCTCCAGTTGCGTCCCGGCACCGACTGCGCCCTTGCTCTGGGCATGCTTCACGTTATCATAGGCCGAGGTTTGTACGATACAGCGTTTGTGGACCGCTGGTGCCTTGGTTTCAAGGAATTGTCAAAACGGGTTGAAGACTTCAATCCTTCCAAAGTGGAGGCCATCACGTGGGTGCCGCGTGATTTGATTGTGGAAGCAGCCACGGTTTATGCCTCTACTCGGCCGGCATGCATCACTCAGTGTGTGTCAATCGAGCAAAATGCGGATACCATATCCACTTGCCGCAGTCTGAATATATTGGCCGCAATTACCGGCAATATTGACGTGCCTGGCGGGAATATTTTTCCGATGCCAAAAGGTGTCCAGGACACAAATTCTCCACTGTGGACCAAGATTGACCTGTGGACGGAAGAAGAAAAAAGCAAAATTTTGGGATATGAACAATTTCCCCTCCTCTCAGGCTCACCAAATTTTCGCCCCGCCCGGCCCACCGCCGTTCCGACGCTGGCTTGGGAAGCGATACTCACAGAAAAGCCCTATCCGATCAAAGGCCTTTATATCCACGGTAGCAACGCGCTCCTTGCCTATGCCAGCACTCAGAAGGTTCGAGAGGCGTTCCAAAAGCTTGAGTTCATTGCTGCTGTGGATTTCTTCCACACGCCCACAACCCAACTGGCTGACATTGTGCTCCCTGCTGCGACTTGGCTTGAACGCGACTTTGTCATTTCCAATGTACAGGTATCTCCTGATTGCCTTCATCTTCAACAAAAAGTAACTCAGATCGGAGAATGTCGTTCTGATGTGACAATCTTGAATGAAATGGCACGGCGGTTGGACCTGGACCATTTCTTCGAAAATGAACAGGCACTTTGCGACTACATCCTGGGCCCGATCGGCCTCACATTTGAAGAATTCAAGAAGCGCAAGCACCACCGTGTCCCCATGAAGTACCGCAAGTTTGAAGAGAAAGGATTCAAGACACCCTCTGGAAAGATAGAACTCGCATCCTCTATTGTTGCCAGTGTAGGGGGCGATCCGATTCCCTTTTATGCGGAGCCTTTAGAGAGCCCGGAAAGCAGGCCGGATTTGGCGGAAAAGTTTCCTTTCATCCTCACCACAGGGGGCATATCGGCTGTTTTCAGACACACCGAGTTGCGCAATGTTCCCTGGCTCCGTGAAATTGATCCGCATCTGAACGCCCACATGAACGATCAGTCGGGCCTGCAATTAGGGCTAAAAACCGGTGATCGAGTCGTCATTGAATCGCCCCGAGGACAAATTCGTGTTCCAATCAAGTTACATCCCGGAATAGACCCCCGCGTGGTTCAGGTCGCCCATGGATGGCCGAAGCAGGAAAACGTCAATCTTCTCACCGACAACCGGCAAATGGCGAAACTGGTAAGCAGCACGTGCCTCCGGGGGCTCCTCTGCCGTGTCTACAAGGAGACATCCCCATGAACCGGTTATTGATTGTAGATCTGGATAGGTGTTTTGGTTGTCATGCCTGTGAGGTCGCCTGCAAACAGGAAAAGGATCTCCCCGTAGGACCACGGCCGATGCAGATCATCGAATTGGGGCCGAGACGTATAAATGGAAAGGTTTGTCGAGATTTCGTTCCCACCCTTTGCTGCCAGTGCGACGAAGTCTACTGCATGGAGGTCTGTCCGTCAGGAGCGCTCGCGAGAACACCTGAGGGGATTGTCACCCTCAATAAGGAAAAATGCACTTACTGCGAACTTTGCGTGATCGCTTGCCCCTATGGATTGATGGGATTTAATTCAGATTTATCCTTGCCGGCCAAATGTGACTTTTGTTCGAGCCTTTTGGAAAAAGGCCTGGACCCTAGCTGCGTCAGCCACTGTCCGGCCGAAGCTCTATACCTAAGGTCTGAAGACGGGTTGGAAGATTTTTTGTCTTTCAAGTATCGTCAGCGAATTGGTAAGATTGTCTATGTTTCCCAAACCTGGAACCTCTCTTCCCCGATCATGAAACGGGAAAGAGAAGAGTCTCACATATAGAAATGGGAGGGTTGCCGCCTTTAGGGTTCCTTCGGAAAATTATGGGTTGGAAGAAAGGAGGTGCAAAAAAGAGAACTTATTTTGCTCCGCTCATTCCATGCGGCCTACAAGACAAGATAGCCACATAAACAGCAATAATTTTAGCAAGTTATAGAAATTCTGAGACGTATGATTAACCAGACGCTACCCCTATCAACACCTTTACGAAAAAAACCAAAAAAACAAAGGAGGAAAAAAATGGAAAAAAATAGATCCGCGAATGTAAGGAGAGCCATGCTCGTTTTCGTTGTGATCCTTCTAATCGGCCACATTTTCCTTTCCCGTCAGGCCTATTCCAAAGAGGACACCATGCCTCGAGCGATGGCCTTTGCCACACATCCTGTGGGGTCACTTTTCTACACCCTAGGTTCCGGCCTCTCCAAGCTCTTTAGCAGCCACCTGCCAACCACTGTTTCAGTTCAACCTTTTACCTCGGCGGGTGCCTGGTTCCCCATGATGAACACCGGTGAGCTGTTGTTGGGGATTATGAACAACTATGATCCTTGGGCGGCTTATCGTGCTCTTGAACCTTTCAAAGATAAATACCCCGGCCTTCGTCTCCTCTTCACAGGCGGAACCCTCAAATTAGGATATCTTGTCGCTGCCAAATCAGATTTTAAGACCGTAGCTGATCTAAAAGGAAAACGTGTCGCATACGGTAAAGGGATGCCGGGTCAACGTTTCTGGGCCGAGGCTTTGTTTGAGGCAGCAGGCTTGAAAGTAGGCGAAGATGTCAAAGTTGTTCCCACCCCAAACATTGTGGATCCGGTACGTGCTATCATGGATGGGCGAGCCGATGCCGGCGCAGCGGCTGTAGGAATGGCTGTGGTGCAGGAAGCCTCTGCCAAATTGGGAGGGGTGCGTTATTTGCCTGCGGCCAATTCGCCCGACGAGGAGCGTATCATTGAAAATGCAGGCCCCTGTGATGTCTGCGTTGCAAAGAAAGGACCACCGGGCATAGCCGAGGATACCCCCCTTGTGTGTATGAGAATCAACGTTCTTGCATCTGAATATTTGAGTGAGGAGGCAGCTTATCAAATCGTAAAGACTGTATGGGATTATGAGCATGAACTGGTGAAGATCCATGTTGCATTCAACGAATGGACCCACCAAAACATGGTATATAGAAAGCCTGTTGTACCCTATCATACCGGTGCTGTGAAATTTTTCAAGGAACAGAACCTATGGACACCTGAGCTTGAGAAAACACAGCAGGAATTGCTCGCCAAATAGCATAAAAGTCTGGCAGTCGCGGCAAATTCTCTGAGTGGGAGGCTTACCTTGTAAACGATCGAGAAAAAGTTTTGAGCAATTCTTCTTTATGGAGAGTTAGAGGCCATGATTGAATCCAGGTACCGCGAGCTGAAGGGAGTCTGGCGAAAGATAGAGCAAATCGTCCTAACCACGTTAGTATTGCTGGGTGCTCTTTTTATTTTAGATGTTCAATTTTATCTGGGCTGGACTGTATATAAAGAGCAGTACTTAGGGTTTTTCCTGGGCCTGGTGATCGTTTCCACGTTTCTGATTGTGCCTCCCTCCAAAAGGTCCTCGCGCACAAGTATTCCCATCTATGACATTGTGTTTGCCGCTTTGGGCCTGGCTGTTGGAATCTACATAGCCACCTTCTACCCCAAAATTGTCAATGAAATGGGTAAGATTACAACTATACAGGTGTTGATAGGCTTGGTGGCTTTATTACTTGTGTTGGAAGCATCGCGGCGACTTACAGGGTGGGCTCTCCTAATCATGGCCCTGCTGTTCTTTATTTACGCTCTGTTTACAGATCAATTCCCTGGTGTTCTGTTTGGCAAGGCTACGCGGTGGGATCGGCTGATCAATTATTGCTACCTGGATTCATCTGCCCTGCTCGGTCTCCCCCTTGCCATTTCATCCACCATAGCACTGGCCTTCATATTTTTCGGTAATACTCTCTTTGCCACGGGAGGGGGAAAGTTTCTCACTGATTTTGCCATGGCGACGCTGGGGAGATTCCGGGGCGGCCCGGCCAAGGTTGCCGTCCTGGCGTCTACCCTATTTGGAACCCTTTCGGGAGTGGCTACCGCCAATGTGTATATCACAGGCGTAATCACGATTCCCATGATGAAACGTGTCGGCTACAAGCCTCATGTTGCTTCGGCAATTGAGGCTGTAGCCTCCACCGGAGGAATTTTGATGCCTCCTGTAATGGGCATCGTGGCTTTTCTCATGGCTGACTTCTTAGGTATCCCATTTTATGAGATTGCTATTGCCGCCTTGATTCCTGCCCTCATCTATTACACCGTCGTATTGGTCCAGGTAGACCTTGAGGCAGCAAAGGAAAACTTGAGAGGCCTTTCCAGAAGTGATTTGCCCTCTTTGAAAGACGCCCTCAGAAGAAGCTGGACGTTCGTCGTTCCAGTGGTCGTTTTGGTCTATACTCTTTTCGAGCTCCACTTCCAGCCTGAAAAGGCCGCAATGTCCGGTTTTTTTTCCGTCTGGATCATAAGTTTCTTAAACAGAAAGACCCGGATGGGCTTGCGGAAGTTTCTGAATGTTGTGGAGACGACCGGCCGGAGCGTGCTGGACATCGGTGTGATGACAGCAATCGCAGGCGTCATTATCGGGATTATCTTTCTAAGCGGACTCGGGTTCAGGTTATCGATGTCCCTGGTTAATCTCAGTGGTGGCAACCCGCTGATGGTGTTGCCACTCGCTGCAATGGCGAGTGTTATACTGGGAATGGGAATGCCTCCTGCTGTGGTTTATATCCTTCTTGCAGTGCTTATAGGCCCGGCAATAACAGAACTGGGCATTCCTAGCCTGGCAGCTCACTTATTCCTTCTTTATTTCAGCACCCTATCCATGATAACGCCGCCGGTTTGCCTCAGTTCTTTCGCTGCGGCAAATATAGGTGCTGCCAGTCCGTTGAAAACCGGTTTTACAAGTGTGCGACTGGGTATCGCTGCCTATTTTTTGCCATTCATTTTCGTTTTCTCACCCGGTCTGTTATTGGCCGGCCCCGCCAAAGACATCGCCTTGGCATCACTTACCACTGTGGTCGGATCAATATTCCTTGCAATAGCCTTTGTAGGGTTTTTTTTCCAAAGGATTTCACTGCCCGGTCGGCTCTTGGTGGCGATCGCGGCTATTGGGCTGATGTTTCCTGCTGGGAGTCCAGTTGCCTTTCGTGGTTTAATCAATTGGGGAGGTGCTGCCATCCTGGCGCTTTTCGTATTCTTACAATGGCGAATAAAGCAGATCCGGAAATGAAACACTTACCTTTTCGCAATCTCCTCCAGAATTGGCATCAAATACTTCCTGAAGAGCTCATAATTTTCACTTTCTTCTTCATAATCAGAGACGGCCTTATCTTCGGGTTATAAACGAATCCGGCCCCCTCCTGCGTATCACCATATTTTTCCCTGAGTTCATTCAAGGGCCCCACATCCAGGGCCCGCACGAGACAGGCCTCGACGCAGATGGGCTTTTTACCCTGGTTCAACCGATCGAGGCAGAGATCGCACTTTTGCATGAGAGCGTCCTTTTCACTGCCGAATTGAGGCGCGCCGTACGGGCAGGCCTCTCTACAGAGACCGCATTGCTGCGCTCCCAGGCAGGCATCGCTGTCCACGGTAACGATACCATTGTCCGGGATCTTGATAATGGCCTCTGCCGGGCAGGCCTCTATGCACGGAGGGTTTTCGCAGTGGTAACAGGGACGAATGAGATTGGCCACAAATACAGCAGGAAACACTCCTTCCTCTCTACACGATACGTCTATCAAGTTCACGGGTCCGGCAGGTATATCATGCCAGTCTTTACAGGCTACAACACAGGTAAAACATCCAACACACCGGGTTTGGTCAAAGTAGAATCCTCGTTGCATTAATCACCTCACGTCGGTCTTTTCAATTTGAATCAGGGCTGTATTATAGGGAAACGCACCCCCGGGTGATGGTTCATCACGTGTCAGAACGTTGGCTGATCCGCCCCGGTCGATTCCTTTTTCATCAGGCGCATACCAGGCGCCTGCAGGAAGGATGGCAACGCCCGGCATAATCCGCTCCGTGAGCTGAGCAGGGATCATCGTCTCGCCCCGGTCATTAAAGACGCGGACCATATCACCGTCATGGATTCCTCTGGCTCGAGCATCGCTGGCATTCATGGTTATTGCCTGGGGGATGCGTTCCTTGAGCCAGGGAACCGTGTCAAACTGGGCATTTGCCCGTCTCTTTGCATGTTTTGTCACGAGCTGAATCGGGTACTTGTCGGCAAGGGGGTCAGTGATGCTCTCCCAGGGTTCGATATACTGTGGAATCGGGGGAAGCAGGGGGTTGTTCATGTCAGCTATCTGCTGGGAGTAGATCTCGATCTTGCCGGAGGGCGTTGGAAAGGGATTATTCTCAGGGTCCTCGATCTGTGCTTTAAGGGCGACATAAGGCTCAGTGCGCTCGATCCAGTGAACCCCTTTCTCTTTAAACTTCTCATAGTCGGGAATATGGAGGCGCTCTGCCACCTCTTTCAAGTGCTCCTCGCCGTCCCTGGTATCATAGTCAGCAATGCCTAATCTTTTTGCCAATTCCTTTGCAATTTCATTTTGGGCCTTACATGCGCCCAGGGGTTCGATGATTTTCCGTTGAAACCCGATGTAGGCCATTCCAACGCCCAGGGCAATGTCATCTCTCTCCACAAAAGTAGTGGTTGGAAGAATGATGTCGGCGTATCGGGCCGTTGGCGTCATATATTGTTCCTCGATCACAATGAACTCAATGGTCTTCAAAGCTTTAACGATTTTATTAATATTTGGCAAGGTATTCAGATAGTTTGTGCTCACGATGAAGAGAAACTTGTAGTCCGCGGGGTACCCCCCTTGCCTCCCCGTAAGGATGGCGTCGGCAACCTTGGTGAAGTGGATACTGGGATAAATCTCTCCAGTTGGGACCACTGGAACACCGGGTTTCGGTCTTTCAAGGGGATTTTGAAATTGATGCACAGCACCCCCAGTAGCCGACCCGTAAGGATATCCTCCCCTCGTGGATCCCCACGCCATTGCCGCAGCATCTCCCCCGTGGACACCCACATTACCGGTCATTGCCGCCAGGGTAATGGTAGCCCGGTGATACTGCTCACCAAATGCACTGCGCCCGGGAGCGATTCCGGCCATAAAAGCCGCTGGCTTGGTGGTGGCATAGTCCCGGGCCAGTTTTTCAATGGTAGCTGCGGGAACACCCGTTATTGACTCGGCCCATAGCGGTGTCTTGGGGACCCCGTCCTCTTCACCCATAACATAGGCTCGGAATCTGTCGAAACCGATGGTATACCTGTCAAGAAAGGTTGTATCCTGCAGTTCTTGCCTGATCATAACACAGGCCATTGCAATGAGCATGGCAGTGTCCGTTCCCGGCCTTATGGGGATCCATTGCTCTGCAAAGGTGGCGGCTGAGTCACTACAGTAAGGATCGACTGCTATAATACGAGTTCCACCCTCCCTTGCCCTGGCCAAAAACCAGGGGGTATTGGTGCCGGTTATGGTGGTTGCCGGATCCCACCCCCACATAACAATCAGGCGGGAATTGAGCAGATCGTCCCGCGTATTTGAGCAAAAAACCGTGCCATAGGTAAGAAAGGCTGCAAACATGCCACCCTGGTATGAAGCTATGCCGTGCCCGTCTGAAAAACCACCGGCCATAGCTAACAGCCGACTTACGGTTGAGTTAAAGTTAAGACTTACAAGATCGCCCCCGCTATGCGCGTATAAAATCGCTTCAGGCCCAAAGGTCTCTTTGACATGTTTTAATCTCGTTGCCACGGTGTCTAAGGCCTCATCCCAGGTTATGCGCTCAAAGGTGCCCTCTCCCCTCTCGCCTGTCCGCTTCATAGGATACAAAATTCGATCGGGTGAATACACCCGCTGTCTCAGGGCACGCCCCCGCATGCATGCACGAAGCTGGGGTTCTGCGCCGTTATCGGTTTCAACACGTTTTATCTTCCCATCTTCAACGTGAACCCTCAGCACACAGGTGCCCCCACAGTGAGTGGCACACACAGTGGGGATAATGAAGGTACCGGCCTTTTCACTGTTCTTCATAAAAACTCCTTTGCTGAAGACTATCTCTGATATTTTTTAACAAGAACTTTTTTTAAGAGCATATGAGGCGAAAATTCCAAATTTTGTATCACCGATTTTCGCGCCGCACACATCATAAAGGTGAAAACGCCTCTGGAACAATCCAGTAAAGAATAAAGCGTGTGATCGTAGCAACTTCCGGCCATTGAGCGGTTTATTGCACCGAATGAAAGTTATATGATATCACGGTAAATCAAGGGATATTCCGTTGTTAAATTGCCCATCCATTTTTCCATGGTCGATCTTGGTTCAACGCTTCAGGCCTGGAATAGTACCGAAAATAAGCCTTATCCCGTTTATCTTCTGGAGAGAACACCGCTTGTCGGCCGGAGAAATCACAGGGCTTTTGTCCGAAGAAGGGGTGGAGGTTTCTGTCCGTACGATTGAAAGGCTCTTGGCTGAAGAGGGCTACTCACGACTGCCTCGCAGGACACGGCTCAAGCTGGGGATGACCGTCAAGGGCGCTCAAGTGCCTACGGTAGCTCAGCGGATCCGACTTGGCGGTGTCTCTCAGAGGCCCTTTGACTCTGAGGCAGCCGGGGTTTTCCTCTTTGCTCCCTTCATCGAAAAGCTCAACCTGGTCAAGGTGGTGGAAGAGGCCGGATTGCCTGGAACCAAGGCTATACCCGCGCTCAGCTACTTTCTGTCTTTCCTGACCCTCAAGCTTCTCGGCACCGAGCGCTACGCCCACATCTCGGAGCATGCCTTCGATCCAGGGCCGGGGCTCTTTGCTGAACTCAATGTGCTGCCCAAGTGCACGGCCGTCTCCACCTACTCCTATGGCCTCGATGGGGTTCACCTGCTGCGCTTGCAGCAGAGCTTTGTCAAGCAAGCCGCCAAGCTCAAGCTCTATGAGGGGAACATCATCAATTTGGACTTTCACACCATCCCTCACTTCGGGGAAAAATCCGTGTTGGAGGAGCACTGGGCCGGCGCCAGGAACAAAAGAATGAAAGGGGCTCTCACCCTTTTTGCCCAGGATGCCGCCTCCAAGCTGATCCTTTATACAGCCGCTGACATCAAACGCAAGGAGGCCGATGATCAGGTGATGAGCTTTCTCTCCTTCTGGAAAAAGGTCCAGCGGGGGATCAAACCTACCTTTGTGTTTGACTCCAAGTTCACCACCTATCCCAAGCTCTCGGCGCTCAATCAGCAAGGGATACGCTTTATCACCCTCAGACGTCGGGGCAAGAACATGCTGGATGGGATCGAGGCGCTTGAGTCCTGGAAGCGCATCCATATTCCCCACGCCAAAAGGAAGTATCCCAATCCGCTGGTCCATGAATCCTTTGTCACGCTGCCTGATTATGAGGGTGATCTACGCCAAGTGATCGTTCGGGGCAACGGCCATGAGAAGCCCGCCTTTCTGATCTCCAATGACTTCGACACACCATCGGAGTTGCTGGTTGGCAACTACGCCAGAAGGTGGCGGGTGGAAAACGTCATCTCGGAGGCCGTCAAGTTTTTCAACCTCAATGCCCTTTCTTCCCCCATCCTGGTCAAGGTGCACTTCGACGTCATCATGACCATGATCGCCGATACCCTCTACACCATGCTGGCCCAGAAGCTCCGGGGGTTTGAAAGCTGCGATGCCGCCAAGATCTACCGACTCTTTGTAAAAGGAAAAGGGAAAGTAACTCTCAAGGGGAACAAGATCACCGTCATCTTTCCCCGAAAAGCTCACAATCCCATACTGCGATCTGTCCCCTGGCATAGATTACCACAAGCCCTTTCTTGGCTCGATGG
>JAZDGZ010000216.1:0-3101 GCA_043806375.1 Pseudomonadota bacterium
TGTTCTGCCCGCCTTGTCTTCATAGCAGGGTCCTATGCCGCGGCCTGTAGTCCCGATTTTATTCTTGCCCCTGGCCGTCTCCCTGGCCCGGTCCACAGCCCTGTGGTAAGGCATAATGAGGTGGGCCTTATCACTCAAGGAGAGGCGGGCCGGGGTCACGTTAACCCCTTTGGTTCTCAGGTGGTTGATCTCTTCGAGCAGGACCTCCGGGTCGACGACCACCCCGTTTCCAATCAGGCATTTTTTCCCCTCGTGAAGGATGCCTGAGGGAATGAGATGACAGATGGTCTGCTCGCCCGGCACCACGAGGGTGTGCCCTGCGTTGTTTCCCCCCTGAAACCTGACCACAAGGTCCGCCCTGGCGGTCAGGAGGTCCACCACCTTCCCTTTCCCTTCATCGCCCCACTGGGTTCCTACGACAACGACATTGCCCATGAATTTTCTCCACTCTATTCTTGATGGAATCGTAAAAACTTTATTTTCTCGCAAAGTCGCCAAGAACGCCAAGAAAAAACCATTTAATATTAATTAGTTAACTTTGCGGTCTTTGCGGCTTGGCGTGAGATTTTGACTTTTTACGAAGCCGTCATTCTTGAGTTGCGACGGTCATTTTGCCTATAGTGAACTACCCGCCGGAAATGGAAAACGTTATTTTGTAATCTGAAAACCAGACCCTTGTCAACGGCTTTGCACGCAGGGATTCGCGTATTCTCACAGCGCCTCAGGGGTCACAGGAAGCTTTCCTCCCCGTCTCTGCGGTGAAAACCTGAAAGACGTTACCGAAATGATGAATTCGAATGCCTGGCAGATAGAAAACTAGCTCAGAGCGGACCCCCCATCCACGATGATCGTCTGGCCAGTCACAAAATCACTGTCGTCGGACGCAAGAAAGATCAAGGCCCCGGTCAGGTCCTCCGGGGTCTCGGGCCGCTTGATGCACCGGCTCATGACGATCGCCTTAAGTACCTCCTCCGAATCGTGGGGATTCTTTTTCAGAATGTCGGTTTCCGTGTACCCCGGGGCGATGGTGTTGACGCAGATCCCCGCGTCCCCCACTTCTCTTGCCAGGCTGCGGGTGAATCCGATAATGCCCCCCTTGGACGTGACGTAGTGGAGGAAACGGGGCAGGCCCTTGTAGACGGTGCCGGAAGAGATGTTGATGATCTTGCCTTTGCCCTGTTTCTTCATCTGCGGATAAACCGCCTTTGCACACAGGAAGGGGCCTTTGAGGTTGACCGCCAATACGGCATCCCACTCCTCGGCCGGTATCTCGAAAAAGGGCTTTTTCACGATGGCGGCAAAGTAGGCGGCGTTGTTCACCAGCACGTCGATCCGCCCGAACCGCTCCACCGTCTTTGCGGCCATTTCTTGAGTACTTTTCTCGCTTGTGACATCGACGTGGAGGGCCAGGGCCTCGCCCCCTTTCTTGGTCACCCCCTCCGCGCTCTCCTTGCCGTCTTTGATGTCTGCAATGACCACCTTGGCCCCTTCTTCTGCAAGGCGCAGGGCATAGGCCTTCCCGATTCCCTGGGCCGCGCCCGTCACAATAGCCACCTTCCCTTTCAATCTCATGACTCTTACCCCTTTCCTCGATGCTGTTTTCGTTCGCCGGTCAGCAAAAGATACAGGCCGAAGCACAAACGCGGACGGCCTTGACCGTGAGTATACTGGCCCTCGTGCGGTCTTAGCGCCTTCTTTCGGGAAGGCGCCGAGAATGGTTGTTGAGAGGGCGCTCTCGGTGCAAAAGGAGTGTAGCGGGTCTTGACGTGAGTGTCAACGGCCAAGGAGGGGGGATCCCCTTTGGATATAGGCGATTGACCCATCCCTGCCCGGCCGATAGAGAATTTCGGTCGGTCCAGGAAATTAGAGGTTTGCAAAAAGAGATGGAACGTATATAGATTATGCTTATCTTTTTTAGTGTTTATGGGTTTAATTCCCCGCAGCTTGCTGCGGAAGAAGTGTGCAACTTTGGGTAAGAAAAGCATGGGATGTTAAGAATTCAGTAAGCGGAAGTCAGAATCCAGAAGAAAAAATGAAAAGACTGTAGTATGGTCATCAATTGTTGTTCTGACTCCTGGATTCTGGCTTCTGAATTCTTGATACCCCGTGGCGTGCCGCGGGGCAGGTCATTTTCAAGGGCATCTGTTCCCCAAACAGGGACAAAAATGGGGGGGAGAGATGAACTTGAATAGAGAGGAGCGAGGATGTACGAGATTCGTTTTCATGGCAGGGGAGGGCAGGGCGCGGTCCTAGCCGCCAAGATCCTGGCCAAGGCCCTGGTGGAGGAGGGAAAGCACGTGAAGGCGATACCCTCCTTCGGTTTTGAACGCCGGGGGGCACCGGTCGAGTCCTATCTCAGATTCGATGAAAAGGAGATCCGGCAGATCACGAACATCTACTATCCCGATTGCGTCATCTGTCTTGACCCGACCCTGCCCAGGGCGGTCAATATCTTTCAGAATATGCGTGAGGGGGGCGTCTGGGTTCAGGCCACAAAGAAGGATTTTGACCGGGTGGAGATCCCCTCCACGGTCTCCAAGGTCGGCCTGTGCGACGCCTTCGGGATTGCCATACGGCTCTTCGGCCGGCCCATTACCAACTCGATCATGCTGGGTGCCTTTGCCAAAACGACGGGGCTCGTCTCGGTGGCCTCTCTCAACAAAGGGATGGAGTCGGTCGCATTCCGCGATGCCGCCCTGGAGAAGAACATCGAGGCGGTCCAGATGGGCTACGGGGAGACCCGGGTCCTCGATCTCGCAGAAAAGGAATAACCATGAGAAAACAGGCGCGAAAACCCTTTGACCGATCTGCGATTCCGAATGATCTCTGCCCTATCGCCACCGATAAGTTGGTGGTCATGACAGGCGACTGGCGCGCCGAGAGGCCCGTGTTGGATCGGGAGAAATGTGTCAAGTGCGCCACGTGCTGGCTCTATTGCCCAACCCAATGCATTGTTGAGAAGGCGACGTGGTTCGAGTCCAATCTGGAAATCTGCAAGGGATGCGGCATTTGTGCAGAGGAGTGCCCCCACCATGCCATTACCATGGTGGAGGAATTGGAGGAGTAGCTATGGGTAAAACTCTTGTGTGTGACGGGAACGA
>JAZDGZ010000217.1:0-2458 GCA_043806375.1 Pseudomonadota bacterium
CCTCCTCGAGGTGGCGGATTCCTATCTGGCCGACTACGGCGAAAAACATGTCCTTCTCAACGATCAGAAAGACCTGGTGGTGGAGGGAGGGAGACCGCTCCTTTTCACCCTGAGCGAAAAGGGCATCTTCATCCCGTCGGCGTGCGGGGGCAAGGGGACCTGCTCCTACTGCAAGGTCAAGATCCATGAGGGAGGGGGGCCGGTTCTGCCGACCGAAACACCCTACCTGTCTCCCGAAGAATTGGAGGCCCATGTCCGGCTCTCGTGCCAGGTGAAGGTCAAGGAAGATCTCAAGATTGAGATCCCCGAAGACCTCTTCCTGGTCAAGGAGTACAAGATCAAGGTGGAGCGCATCGAGGATTTGACTCCTGAGATCAAAGGGCTTCATCTCAAGATCCTCACCCCTGAGGAAGGGATCACCTTCAAGCCCGGGCAGTATGTCCAGTTCGAGGTCCCAAGGTATAAGCTGACGAGCGCTTCTGAATACCGGGCCTATTCGATCGCCTCAGGCGCGGAGGATCAGCGCAGTTTGGAGCTGGTGATCACCAAGGTGCCCAAGGGTGCGGTGACGACCTACGTGCATGACTTTCTGAAAGAGGGAGAAGGGCTCCGCATGACCGGGCCCTATGGGGATTTCTATTTGCGGGACTCGGACCGGGATATCCTCATGATCGCCACAGGGTCGGGGATGGCTCCCATGAAGGCCATGATCCAGCAGATAGCGGAGCAAAAGATTCAGAGAAAGACGACCTTTTTTTTCGGGGCCAAAACGAAAGAGGACCTCTACTACTTGGACCAACTGGAAACCTGGCAGAAAACCATGCCCCACTTCACCTTTATCCCGACCCTATCCCGCGTCACGGAGGAAGATCAGTGGACAGGGGAAAAGGGCCGCGTCACCAACCTGATCGAGAAACAAATCCCGGAAAAGGCCGACATGGATGTCTACATCTGCGGGTCGCCTCCCATGGTGGAATCCTGTGTGGACCTCTTGACCAAGAAGGGAATCCCTGAGGATCGCATCTATTTCGACAAATTCGAATAAATTGTTAAGCCCTTGTTCTCGGAAGACCCTGTTCTGCAAATTGGGGGGGCGGGGCCTTCGAGGACCCGTCGATTATCAAGCCTCATGATAGGACAAGGCTTAACGGCAAAGCCCATATCTTATCTCCCAATTGAACGGCGTTCTGACCATTATAAGCCAGGATGGCTGCCTTGCACTGTGGCGTTGAGGAAAGGAACGTCTTAAGCCCGGAAAGATCGCTCTCTTGCCACCGCGCTCCGGATTTAATCTCCAGGGCTATACATTGGCGGCCGACTTCTATGACGAAGTCCACTTCATATCGTCCCTGCACAGCCCAGAAGTAGAGACCTGCTCTTCTCCATTTTGCGTCAATCATGTTCCTGAGATTCTGCGCAATGTAAGTCTCAAGCATGTAACCCATGAGAGGTTCGAACGGAGCCGCTTCGCCCTGATCAATGCCGGTGAGATAGCAGGCCAGCCCTGAGTCGGTCAGATAGATCTTCGGCGACTTTATAAGCCGGCCGGCCTTGTTTTTAAGGTGCGGGCTTAACCTGTTGACGATGAAAGAGGTCTCGAGAAGAGAAAGATACCTGGAGGCCATTGCTGCGGTCAATCTTGAGTCCCTGCCAAGTTGGCTTATGCTCAAGATCTGCCCTGTTCTCAAGACGGTCAGGTGCAGGAAGTTTCTGAAGGCGATGATATCGTCAATCCGGCCGATCTCCCTGATGTCCCTTTCCAGATAAGTCTGTTCATATCCTTTAAACCATAGGGATCGGTCTCTTACCTCGCCCAGACAAACCGTCGGCATTCCTCCCTTCATGATTTCCTCCGGTTCAATCGGCTTGAACTCTTGGGCCTCGGGTACTGCCCGGCTTTCGAAAAAGGATTTCAGGAAGGGTTCGCGAGCAAGACTCCGAATAATTTCCCGGCGGCTGAAGGGGTGCATTTCAAAGTACACGGAGCGACCGGCAAGGCTTTCAGTTATTCCTTTTAGTAAGGCAAAATTGGCGGAGCCGGACAGAAGAAACCGGCCCGGCTTTCTGTTTCTATCGACCGCCCTTTTGATGGCCGGGAAAATCTCGGGACATTTTTGGGCTTCGTCGATAGTGAGAGGGCCTTCTGAACTGAGGAATCGATCCGGCTCAGACTTGGCGGCCGCCCGTAGTGCAAAATCGTCCAAGGTCACAAAGCGCCTGTCCCCTAAACCAGCCTGGCTTTGGAGGAAAGTGGTTTTCCCCGTCTGGCGCAATCCGGTAAGGACGATGACGGGCATATCTTCAAGGGCTGCCAAAAGAGCAGGAGCCAAGTCCCGATCAAAGTAATCTGTCATAATGCTATATAATATAGCGTCAAAATGCCAATGTCAACAGTAGGATTTTGACAGAATCGCCGATCTCTCGGATATTCGAGGTGGAGGCTGATCAGCGGGGGTCG